>JALWRY010000159.1 GCA_027080445.1 Thiohalobacter sp.
GTCGAGCCGTTCTCGTTGAGAAGGGTCGTCAGGCGCTCAAGCCACTGCTTCCAGCCTTCTTTCGACACGTTTTCGTAAATCCGTATGCCCAGCTCGCCGGGATGCGGTGGCTGATCCAGCCCTTCGGCTTCTTTTTTCAAAACTACACACTGAACCATTCTCGTCATCTTGATTTCCTGAACGGGTTGTTAATCTGATAAGTTCTGTTCGTATTTCTTCAGCAGCACGCCGTCGTCGCCACAGCAACTGGCCGCGCACTTCCTGACCTGGTGAATCTCTTCCTCACTGGCGCCAAGGTAGAACGACACGGGCCGATTTTCGGCCGCGCAGTCGCAACCCTTGTCATTATACACGTAAATATTCGTCAGACCGGCGCGCACCGCCGCGTCGCGGGCGGCAAACAGGGTGGCCTCAGGGGTCGGCGGTATATCGCTGAGCTTGTAGGCGGGAAAAAAGCGCGTGATGTGCCAGGGGCTGTCCTTGCCGAGGTTGTCGCGCACCCAGCAGGCGATACGGTAGTGCTCTTCCGGGTCATCGTTCTTGCCGGGGATGATATTGGTCCGGGTTTCCACGTGGATGCCCAGTTCCTGCGCCCTTTTGATCGAATGCAGCACCTGTTCGACCCGCGCCGGTTTGCAGATTTCCCGGTAGAAGTCGTCACTGAGGCTTTTGATATCCGAACACAGGACATCGATATGGGGCGCGGCCAGTTCCAGGGCTTCGTCGGTGACAAAGCTGTTGGAAACATACACGGTATACAGGCCGGCTGCGTGCGCCAGTTTCGCGGTATCGATGATATATTCCAGCCACACCGCCGGTTCGGAGTAGGTAAAGGCGATACCCTGCACACCAGCCCGCAAGGCGGTATCGACCAGCGACTGTGGCGGCACCCAGGCTTCGTGGGATTCGCCACGCGCCAGCTCGTCCAGCGCCTTCACGCCCCAGGAAATATCCAGGTTGTGACAGCCACCACAGCGGAAACTGCAACCGTAACTGCCCACCGACATCACCCGGGTGCCGGGACGGTAGTGCTTTACCGGCTTATCTTCGATAGGGTCGATATCGATAGACGAAAGGATACCGTAGGACAGGTTATACAGGGTGCCGTCCCGGTTGACGTGCGCCTGGCAGAAGCCCCGCTGGCCGTGGCCGATCTTGCAACGCCACAGGCACAGGTTGCAGCGCGTGGTGCCGTTGGGGAGTTTTTCCTGGAGCCGGGTTTCAACCAGCTGGTATTGTTGGGGGGCGGTCAAGTATCACCTGTATCGGTTAGCACCGTGAAACGGATGGGCCACATACTACACCAAATACGGCCGCACACCGGATTCCCGTTATGGTTTTCCGGTTTTCCCCATCACCGCAAGACACCATCAATCCATTAATGAATGTGTGTGAAGCCGGCATACCGCTTCCTATATGATGGATTCACGAAAAAAACCGACGATACCTCCCGCTCCATGAAAACACTCCGGCAACTGCATTTCGACAATCACTACGCGAAGCTGCCGGAAATCTGTTTTTCCGAACACGCGCCGCAGCCGTTCGAGAATCCACACCTGGTGCACTTCAATGCCGACGCCGCAGCATTGATTGACCTTGATCCCGAACAGGCCAATACCCCGGAATTCCTGGACTTCGCCACCGGCAGGCAACTCCCGCCCGGTTGCCGCCCGCTTGCCAGCTGTTATGCCGGGCACCAGTTCGGCCAGTATGTCCCGCGCCTGGGTGACGGGCGCACCCTTCTGCTCGGCCAGGTACGCAACGACCAGGGGGAAAGCTGGGATCTGCAACTCAAAGGCAGCGGCACCACACGGTATTCCCGTGGTGGCGACGGGCGCGCCGTACTGCGCTCCACCATTCGTGAATACCTGTGTAGCGAGGCCATGCACGGACTCGGTATCCCGACCACGCGGGCACTGTGCATGACCGGCAGTGACGAGGAAGTCTACCGTGAACAGATCGAAACCGGCGCCATGCTGCTGCGCATGGCGCCCAGCCACATCCGCTTTGGCAGCTTTGAATATTTGTATTACGAAGAGCGCCACGAGGACCTGCGCACCCTGGCCGACTACACGCTGGCGCAGTACTTCCCCGACCTGCTCGACACGGAAAACCCCTACCTTGCCCTGCTCGACTCGGCCATCGCATCGACGGCAGCACTGATCGCCCGCTGGCAGTCTGTGGGTTTTGCGCACGGCGTGATGAACAGCGACAATATGTCGATTCACGGAATCACGCTGGACTATGGCCCCTTTGGCTTCCTCGACGCCTACGACCCGGGGTTTATCTGCAACCATTCAGATCATAGCGGTCGCTACGCTTTCGACCAGCAACCGGGGATCGGCCTGTTTAATCTCAGTTGCCTGGCGCAAGCCTTGTTGCCGTTGATCGCACCAGAGCCGGAAGCCTCGGCGGAAATGGCGAAACAGTCACTGGACAGGTACCAGTCATTTTTTATCGATGCGTACTCGGCAAACATGCGCAGCAAACTGGGACTACGCGAGAGCCATCACCAAGACAAGGCCCTGTGTGAATCCTTGCTCGACATCATGGCAGCCAGCCATGCCGATTACACACAGGTATTCCGGCACCTGTCTGAAACAGACAAGCTCGATACGCTGTGCGATCTGTTCATTGACCGTGATGCCTGCAAAAGCTGGTTGCACGACTACCGCGCACGCCTGAGACTTGAAAACAGCGAGCCGGAGGCCCGTAGCCGGTCGATGAAGCAGGTCAACCCGAAGTTTATCCTGCGCAACCACCTGGCCGAAACCGCGATACGCAAGGCCCGTGATGAAAACGACTATGGAGAAATCGACACACTCATGCGCTTGCTGAAAAATCCCTTTGATGACAACCCGTCGTTTGATGGCTACGCCGCTGCACCGCCCGACTGGGCGAAAAGCCTTTCCGTCAGCTGTTCATCGTAAGGTAAAGCAGGCCATGACAACACTCAAGCACGTCTTTGACGGCACACGCGACAACTTTGCACAACTGGTCGTGGAAAACTCCCGCAAGGGGCTGGTAGTGGTCAACTACTGGACACCGGGCGCCGGCCCCTGCCTGCGCCTGTGGCAGACGCTGGAGCCACTCAGCCAGGACTATGCCGGGCGTTTCCTGCTGGTCAATGTCAACACCGATGCGCAAAAGGCGCTGGCCCGGGACAACGGTATTACCAGCGTACCCACCCTGAAACTCTACCGCGATGGCGATATCGTGGACTCGGTCTACGGCGCGCAATCCGACATTTCATTGCGCGCAGTGATCGATAAATATGTGCCGCCGGCACCGGACACAGAGATCGCCGAGGCCATCAGGCTGTACCAGCAGGGTCGCGTGGAGGATGCCTTGTTGAAACTGGTCGAGGCGGGTATCCGTACACCGGACGACGCGCGCGTACACGCCACGGCCATCAAGCTGCTGTTGCGTGAAAAACGTTACGCCGATATCGAAAATTACGTCAGGGTGCTGCCGAGCGAAGTCCGTGCCCGGGAGAATATCGGCGCCCTGTCCGTACACGCCAAAATGCTGGCCCTGGCGGAACAGGCCGACACCCCGGAGACACTCGATGCCCGCATCGAAGCCTCACCGAAGGATACCGACGCGCTGTTGAGCCGCGCCGCGCAAGCCATGGTCAGCGATGATTTCGCCACCGCACTGGCGTTGTTGTTGCGCGCCTGGCAACTGGACCCGGCCTGCCACGATGCCCTGCCACGAAAGGCCATGCTGGTTATCTTCGCCTTGCTGGGCGATCAACACGAACTGACCCGTCAATACCAGAAGGCCATGCTGGATGGCCTGCACTGACCGCTCAGGCAGCTTCCTGCGCCAGTTCACGGGCCTGTTGTTTCATCAGCTCGACAATCGCGTACACCCCCACATGGCGATTGGGCGACAGGTGGTCGTAGAGATGCAGTCGCTCGAACACCTCGTCGACATCGAGCTGTTCGATTTCGGATGCACTACGCCCCGAGGCGAGTTCAATGAGAATAGCCAGCACGCCCTTGATGATACTGGTATCACAATCACCGTAATAACGGATCAATGCGGGGTCCTTTTCATCCGGGTAGGCACAGACCCAGACCTGGCTCATGCAGGGCTTGACGCGGTTCTCTTCGGTTTTCAGCGCCTCCGGCATGGGGGGCAGGTTTTCACCCAGTTCAGTGATATAGAGGTAGCGCTGCTCCCAGTCATCCAGTAATGCAAAATTCTCTACAATATCATCCAGACCTGTCATATCACGCACCCCCTGCGCCATCGGCTGTGGCAGCCAGCCTGTCGTGCAACAGGCTGTCTGCCAGTTCACAAAGTACGGGGTCATCGAGCCTGCGGGTAATTTCAGCGGCAAAGCCCGTTGCCAGCAGGATACGGGCAGCGGCTTCGTCGATACCTCGTGAGCGCAGGTAGAAGACCTGTTGCGGGTCCAGCCGGCCGACGGTTGTACCATGACTGCACTTCACCTCATCGGCGTAAATCTCCAGTCGCGGCTTGGTATCGATCTCGGCATCCGGCGCCAGCACAAGGTTGTCGTTGCGCAGCTGCGCGTCGGTTTGCCGGGCGGCTTCCCCCACGTGAATACAGCCATCGAACACTGCCCGCCCCTTGCCGTACAACAGGCCACGGAAATTCGAGCGACTGCGGCAGGACGGCAGGCTGTGATCGATGTCCAGGTGGATATCGGAAAGCTGCCCCCGGCCAACAGCATACAGGCCGGCGAGATCGCAGACAGCATCTTCCCCGGTAAAGTCGACCTTGTACTCCATTCTTGACCAGGCGCCGCCGAGCATCAGTGACACCCCGCGGTACTGGCTGCCCGTATCCTGTGAAACAAACAGGCTGTCGAGGTGCCAGGCCGAACGCGCCACATCCTGGAAGCATATGTGATTCAGCGTCGCGCCCGCTTCCAGGCGAATTTCGGTCAGGCCATTGTGAAACGTCCTGGCCGATGCCTCACTGACGAACCGTTCCACCAGCGTAAGCTGCGCGCCGGCTTCCAGTACAACCAGGTTACGCAAAGGCGCCAGGGTCGCCTGTGTTCGCGCTGCACCCAGGCACAACAGTTCGACCGGCTGTTCCAGGTGCACGCCCTTTTCCACATGCAGGAACAAACCGTCCGCGAGGATGGCGCTGTTCAGTGCATGGAACAGGTGCCGTCCCTGTCCGGCGAGGGAACCCAGCCAGCGCATGGCCTGCTGCGGATCCCGTGCAAGGGACTCGGCCAGGCTCACCAGGGTGACGCCATCCGGCCTGTTTGCATCGTTCGACAGTTGTGGGGCATAGCGTCCGTTGACGAAGACCAGCCGCCAGGCATCCGTCAGCGGCGTTACCGGACAGGTGTCGGATGTGAAGGAGGTATCGCTATCCGTCTCGTCAGGATAAAAGTCCTGGTCCAGCAAGCTGTCGATACGGGTATAGCGCCAGTCTTCCTGTCGTCGACCGATGGCCGGCATATCATCCAGCGCCCTGTTGGCCTTTTCACGCAGCTGTTCAAGACGCCTGTTCCCGGCGACGGGCAGGCGCAGTACGCCGCGTTGCGCCACATCCCGGAACCAGTGGCGTTGTTCCACTTCGCCCGTCATCATGCTGCCGCCCCTTCCGTCAACCAGCCATACCCTTTCTGTTCGAGTTCCAGTGCCAGCTCACGATCGCCCGAGCGCACAATCCGCCCATCCACCAGCACGTGCACCCGGTCCGGCGCGATATAATCAAGCAGCCGCTGGTAGTGCGTAATCAACAGGATCGCACGATCCGCGCTGCGCAAGGCATTGACGCCATCGGCAATCACCCGCATGGCATCGATATCCAGCCCGGAATCCGTTTCGTCGAGAATGGCCAGCGCCGGTTCCAGCAGGGCCATTTGCAGGATTTCATTGCGCTTCTTCTCGCCACCGGAGAAGCCGACATTGACCTGGCGTTTCAGCAGGGTTTCATCCAGTCCAATCTGCTGCGCACACTGTTTCACCCGGCGCATGAAAGCGGCTGAATCAAGTTCCGGCTGGTCGTGTGCGCAACGGATGGCATTCAGTGACTCGCGCAGAAAGGTCAGGTTATTCACCCCCGGCAATTCGACCGGGTACTGCAGGGCCAGGAAGATCCCCTTTCGCGCGCGTTCCTCGGTACACAGGGCCAATAGATCCTCGCCCCGGTATTGCACCTCGCCCTGCGTGATGTCATAGCCATCGCGGCCGGCAAGCACGTGCGACAAGGTGCTTTTTCCCGAACCGTTCGGCCCCATGATAGCGTGTACCTCGCCGGCATCGATTTCCAGATCGAGCCCCTTGAGGATCGGTTTCCCTTCAACATCGACATGCAGGTTCCTGACAGTCAGCATCATGACACGCTCCTTACCGTTCGTTTTTTACCCGACCGCACCTTCCAGGGTAATGTTCAGTAACTTCTGTGCTTCAACGGCGAACTCCATCGGCAACTCGTTGAACACTTCCTTGCAAAAGCCGTTGACGATCATGAACACCGCGTCCTCCTCGGAGAGCCCGCGCTGCCGGCAATAGAACAGTTGATCCTCGCCAATCCTGGAGGTTGTCGCCTCGTGTTCAACCCGGGCGGTGGGGTTACGCACTTCGATATAAGGGACGGTATTCGCGCTGCAATGGTCGTTCAGCAACAGCGAATCGCAACGCGTGTGATTACGCGCATCGGCCGCCCGCGCACTCATACGCACCAGGCCCCGGTACGTGTTTTTACCGGCGCCGGCGGAAATACCTTTGGAAACAATCGTGCTGCGTGTATTACGACCAAGATGAATCATTTTGGTGCCGGTATCGGCCTGCTGCCTGCCGCGTGTTACCGCCACCGAATAGAACTCGCCAATCGATTCATCGCCACGCAGGATGCAACTCGGGTACTTCCAGGTAATCGCCGACCCGGTTTCCACCTGTGTCCAGCTGATGTGGGAACGGTCTCCCCGGCAGTCGCCACGCTTGGTCACGAAGTTGTAAATCCCGCCGCGCCCCTGTTCATCGCCGGGATACCAGTTCTGCACCGTGGAATACTTGATGCGCGCATCGTCCAGCGCAATCAGTTCCACCACGGCGGCGTGCAGCTGGTTCTCTTCGCGCATCGGCGCGGTACAGCCTTCCAGGTAGCTGACATGACTGCCCGCTTCGGCAATGATCAGTGTCCGTTCAAACTGGCCGGTGTTACGTGCATTGATGCGGAAGTAGGTCGACAGCTCCATGGGACAACGCACGCCTTCC
>JALWRY010000160.1 GCA_027080445.1 Thiohalobacter sp.
ATACGCGCCATCCTGGCGGAGCGCGAGCGTATCGCCAATCACCTGGGCGATATCGGCGCGATCTGCAACGACGTCGGCTTTGCCTTTGCCCAGTACCAGTTCAGCCGCTTGCGCGAAGACTGGCAACGCCTCAATCTCAGCGTGTTCGGTCATCGCCTGCTGATGGATTGCGTGGTCCCGGGCGGCGTGGCCACTGACATCGACAGCGCACAGGTGAGCGAACTGCAAAAACAGCAGGCTGCGCTGCGGACAGAACTCGACGAACTGCTGCCGATTCTGGACGACAACCCCTCGCTGGAAGACCGCCTGCTCGGCGCCGGGGTATTACCAACAGAAACGGCGGCAATGATTGGTGCAGTGGGTTATGTCGGCAAAGCCAGCGGTATCGATTACGACCTGCGCCGTGACCACGCCTACGCGCCCTATCACCGCCTGAAAGTCGAATCCCCCCTGTACCAGTCCGGCGATGTCGCCAGCCGCGTCAAGGTGCGCGCCGACGAAATCGGCCACGCGCTGAACCTGATGGATCAACTGCTGGCTGATTTGCCGGAAGGTGAAACCCGTATCGACTGGCCGACGCCGGCCGCCAATGCCGAGGGGCTCGGCCTGGTGGAAGGCTGGCGCGGCGAAATCCTCTGCTATGTGCGTTTCGGCGAAGCAGGCCGTATTGCGCGTTTCTTCCCGCGCGACCCCAGCTGGCTCAACTGGCCGGCGCTGGAACAATTAATCCACGGCAACATCGTGCCGGATTTCCCGGTGTGCAATAAATCCGTCAACGGCTCCTATTCGGGACATGATCTCTAGGCCATGCTGAGACTACTCAACAAAATTCGCAAAACCGGCATCATCACCGAGCCGGTGACAAAAGATCCGGACCTCGACGCCCTTGGCGTTGAGCTCAAGCGCCTTGTCGATAAACGCATGCGCGGCAGCTTTGCTATCCGTTGCGTTGACAGCGGTTCCTGTAATGCCTGTGAGCTGGAAATCCACGCGCTCAACAACGCCTACTACGATATCGAACGTTTTGGTGTCCACTTCGTTGCCTCGCCCCGCCACGCCGACGCACTGCTGGTCACCGGCCCGGTGTCACGTCACATGGCCGCCGCCCTGAAGCGCACCTATGACGCCACCCCGGCGCCCAAATGGGTGATCGCCATGGGTGACTGCACCATCAACGGTGGCGAATTTGGCTGCAACTACGCGACCGTCGGCGCTGTCGAAGCCATCGTCCCGGTCGACCTGGTGATACCCGGTTGCCCTCCTGCCCCCAAGGTACTGATGCAGAGTCTGCTGGCGTTGTTGCAGCAATAACCAGATAACCCGTCATTGCACCCCAAGAGTACTTCCTCAGGATGTCTTCGCCATCCTTCAGGGCGCGAGCGAAGCGCGGCAATGACGAATAAATCGGCAGCGGCCTGCGCCAGGATGACGGGCTTCATCAGGATTGTACGTAGCCGTTTTAAGGATTTTCCCTATTCTACCCTCCCCACTGCGCGACTAGTCTCGTCAGTGCTCAATTATCAAGAAGATAAAAGCCACGGAGCCTGACCGCCCGTGGCCCATCAGATCCTGAGGAGGACAGAATGAAACCGAAAAGCCTTTCCCGGCGAGTGGGGCGGCATGCCCTTGCACTTGCACTCACCCTGGCTTTGCCCGGCGCCATATCGCTTGCCAGCGCACACGACAAAGTCATTACCCTCATCGAACTTTCCGACCTGCACGGCAATATCGCACCACACCCCGGGG
>JALWRY010000161.1 GCA_027080445.1 Thiohalobacter sp.
TCGCCGACTGCCGACCGGCCCGGCTTCCTGCGACGCTTCAACAGCCGGACTGTCGAGTTCTGTCTCAGCCATCCTGGTCAGCGCCACCGGCATCACTTGCCGGCTGTTTATCGCCCGAATCCTCAAACGGCGGGGGCAATTCCATTAACTCGTTGAACTTCGGTAACCTGGGCATCCGCGCACCGGGAATCAGCTTCACCTTGTTATCGTGCATTTCAAACTGTTTGGCCCTCAGCAGGTTGTACTTGCCCGCCGAGTAACGGCTCGTCGCATCTGCATTGCGGAGAATCGTTGGACGGATAAATACCATCAGGTTGGATTTATCGTGACTGGTCTTGGTCGAGCGGAACAAGGCGCCAATAACCGGCAAATCACCCAGCAAGGGTACCTTTTGCTCACTCTCGTTCACCTTGTCCTCGATCAGTCCGCCGAGCACGATCACCTGGCCGTCTTCAATCAGCACCTTGGTCTTGATGGAACGTTTATCCGTAACGATATCGCTGGCCGCCGTTGCGCTGTTGGAAATCGAGGAAATCTCCTGCTCGATATCCATCATGATAGCGTTACCCTCGTTGATCTGCGGCGTAACCTTGAGGGTCAGCCCCACATCCTGACGCTGTATGGTCTGGAAAGGGTTCACGGTATTGCCGGCGCCTGCACCCGCGGTGTTCGAGAATGAACCTGTCACGAAGGGCACGTTCTGACCAACAACAATCTCGGCCTCCTCGTTATCCAGTGTCGTGATCGAGGGCGTCGACAGGATGTTCGCATCGGTATCACCCGCCAGCGCCTGCAGTACGCCACCCCACTTGACCTTCCCGCCATCGGTGACGCTGCCACCGGCCAGCGTCAATCCTGCAGAAAGTCCCGGTACCGTATTCGTCACGATGCCGCCGATAATGTCCGCGGTCGATACACCCCCGGTATTGGTGAAATTACTCCCGCCGACCGGCGCGCCATTGCTCCCGGCACCGTTGTAGGCCCACTGTATGCCGAGTTCGCGCGCCTTCTTCTCACTTACTTCCGCGATAATGGCATCCACCAGTACTTGTGAACGACGTATATCCAGCTGACGGATCACCGCCTCCAGTGAAAGCATCAACGCCGGCGGCGCCGTAATCACCAGCGCGTTGGTGGATTCATCCGCCTGGATATCCAGCTGCTTGTCGATATTTACCGGGCTTGCCGCCTTGCCTTTCACTTTCTCGCCCTGGATCTTGCCCACACCACGCAGGGTATCGACCAGATCAGCCGCCTTGGCGTATTTCAGGTAAATCACCTTGGTATTGCCGCCACGCTCCAGCGGCGTATCCAGATGGGAGATAATGGCGCGCAACCGCAAACGGCTGGAGCGGTCTCCGCCCAGTAACACGCTATTGGTGCGCTCATCCGCCACCAGGGTCTGCGCAGCGCCAGGGCCCCCCTTGACCTGTCCCGGCCGGGTGCGACTCAGCGCATTGAGCACCCGCACCACCTCGGCGGCCGAGGCGTGTTGCAAGCGAATCACTTCAATCGCACTGTCACTGACCTTGTCAATGCGACGAATGATACTGACAAGACGCGAAACATTTTCGGCGCGATCGGAAATAATCAGCACATTGGTGGTTGGATAGGCAGCAAGATGCCCTTGCTGCGGCACCAGCGGCCGCAGAATCGGCACCAGCTGCGCAGCTGCCACATTATCGACCTGCACCACCCGCGTCACCATTTCGTCCCCCTCGCCCGGCGAGGTATCCGTCGCAT
>JALWRY010000162.1 GCA_027080445.1 Thiohalobacter sp.
CTTTGTTGTGTCCCCTTTGTTGGTGTCCCCTTTGTTGTTTTTTTGTCTCTCTCTAAAGATTCCCCGGTTCCGGACGCCAATTACCCGACGATTTTTCAAACTCCCTGAACGAGCACTGTTTTCCCGGTGACTGAGCCGGACGGTGGAAAGATAGAAATAATTTGTTGCAGAAAAACGTCATATAATTTGCTTATGTTGTTTTTTTGAAAATAAGTGTTGCATTTCTGTTTTTCCCTGCGATAAAGTAGCGCCTCGAAAGGATAATCTTGTTGTGACTTATAGCTATGAGTAAGAGGAGTTCTCTCATGAACAAAAAACTTATTGTAACGGCAATGGGCCTGGTGCTGGCCGGCGGTATGAGCCTGGCCAATGCCGATGTGAAGGTCTACGGTCAGCTGGATGTGTCGGTGAATGCGACTGATTCTGATGTGGGATCTAATAATGCAACACGTTCTGGCACCCCACCTGTGAGTAACAATGATGGAACAAGGCTAGCCAGCGACATCGGTCAGAATGGCGCGGGTTACAGCGATGATATCAACCTGACATCCAATACCTCCGCTATCGGTGTCAAAGGTAGTGAGGATCTGGGTGGCGGCATGTCTGCCATCTTCAAGGTTGAGTGGGATGCCGACCTGGTGAATGGCGGTGCGTTCAAAGGTCGAGACCAGTACATTGGTCTGAAGACAGAAGGCTTCGGCAAGCTGGTTTTTGGTACGACTTCAACTGCGTACAAGTCAGCGGGCAGCAAGATCGATGCCTTCTATCGTACCCCACTGCAAATGCGTGCTGTCGGTCTGCAGTCCAACCTGCATTCGGGCAAGGGTGAAATCGGTCAGGGTCGTGGCACAAACATGGTGCGTTATGACTCGCCTTCCTTCAGCGGCGTGAGTGTGACCGGTACCTACCAGTTCAACTCCAACAAGCAGAAATCCAACCAGTTCAATGCGGCTCCGCAGGATGACGATCCCTACAGCCTTGGCATCCAGTACAAGGGTGGTGGTCTCTATGCGGCGGCTTCCTACATTTCAACCCAGCAAAGCAATAAGGCCGAAGCCGCCCAGTATATTGTGCGGTACGATATGGGTGACCTTTCCCTGCACGGTATCTACGAGTTTGACGACGGTTTGATTACCGCACAGGCGAATAACGGCCGTGGCCAAACGGGTAAGGATTCGGCTGGTAACAGCACCTTCAACCGTGCAGGTAGCTCCAGGGATGACGGCGCTGATATCTGGAGTGTCGGTCTGACCTACAAGATCGCCAACAATCTGATCGGTTTTGACTACGGACAGCGCAATAATTCTAACGGTAAGAACAACACTGATAATCACAGATTACAAGGTATAGCTAGTAATGCTGCTCGTGGTGGTCAGGTGTATGACGATATCCAGGACTACAACGCCTGGCGTATTGCCGGTTACCACAAGTTCAGCAAGCGCACCCGCGTGTATGCTGGCTATGCCGTGACCGACTATAACAACAAGGGTGAGGATGATACTTTCTCACTGGGTATGCGTCACAACTTCTAAACGAAAGCCGCTTTCGTGATGAAGTAAGAACGGGGTCTTCGGACCCCGTTTTTTTATTCAAAGTGTTACAATGCCCGCCTGTTTCTGCACCAGCGCGGCCCGGCATGCCTTATCGCATTCGCGAAATTCCCTACAACTATACGTCTTTTTCCGATCGCGAGATTGTCCTGCGGTTTCTCGACGAGGAGATGTGGGATGTGATCGAGACCCTGCGCGCCGAGCGACGTACGGGGCGCTCCGCGCGCATGCTGTTCGAGGTGCTGGGCGACCTGTGGGTGGTGACCCGCAATCCCTATATCCAGGATGACCTGCTGGAGAACCGCAAGCGTTTCGAGCAACTGGTGCATGCGCTGACGCATCGTCTTGACCAGATCGTCAGTCGCGCCAACGGCAATGTCGAGGCCTTGCGGCTGGTCGAGCGCACGCGGGATGCCGTCAATGCCTTCACTGCGTGGTTCCCCAAAACCCGTGACCTGCGCGCGCGTATACGCAAGCGCCTGGCGCGCGTGACCCGTGCCGATAACGTGGCGTTCGGCGGTCTGGCGCGTGTGTCGCATGCCACCGATGCGACGGACTGGCGTGTCGAACTGCCTTTCGTGGTCATCAGTCCCGACACGGAACAGGAAGTGCTGGACGTGGTGAATGCCTGCATCGAGCTTGGCCTGACCATCATCCCGCGCGGTGGCGGCACCGGCTATACCGGTGGTGCGATACCCCTGCACGGCGATGCGGCGGTGATCAATACGGAAAAACTGGAAGCACTCGGAAGCGTGGAGATGCGTACGCTGGCGGGTGTCGCTGAGCCGGTGCCGACGATTCGCGCCGAAGCGGGTGTCGTCACGCGCCGGGTGGCGGAGTGCGCCGAGGTGGCGGGCTATGTGTTTGCCGTTGATCCAACGTCGCAGGATGCCTCGACCATTGGCGGCAATGTTTCCATGAACGCCGGCGGCAAGAAAGCCGTGCTGTGGGGCACCACGCTCGACAACCTGGTGTCGTGGCGCATGGTGACGCCGGATGGTGACTGGATGGAGGTGGAGCGCCTCGAACACAACCTCGGCAAGATCCATGAACAGCAAACGGTACGTTTCCGTATTCATCGTTACGCGGCCGATGGCAAGACGCGTAAAGGGGAAGCGGAAATCCTGGAAATGCCCGGCCAGACATTGCGTAAGCAGGGCCTGGGCAAGGATGTCACGGATAAATTTCTCGGCGGCCTGCCCGGCATCCAGAAAGAAGGTTGCGACGGGCTGATTACCTCGGCGGTGTTCGTGTTGCACCGCATGCCGACACAGATTCGCACGGTGTGCCTGGAATTCTTTGGCGCCGACCTCGCACGCGCCGTGCCGGCCATTGTCGAGACTCGCGATTACCTCGCCGCGCAGGAAGGCGTGGTGTTGTCGGGGCTTGAGCATCTCGACGAACGTTATGTGCGCGCGGTGAAATACAGCACCAAGGCGCCACGCCGTGAACTGCCCAAGATGGTGCTGGTGATGGACATTGCCGGTGAGGACGAGGACCGTGTTGCCGAGGCCGCTTCAGCCGTGGTGCGGCTCGCCAACCAGCGTGGCGCGGAAGGGTTTATCGCCACCAGCCCGGAGGCGCGCCGCCAGTTCTGGCTGGACCGGGCGCGCACGGCCGCTATTGCCGCACACACCAACGCCTTCAAGATCAATGAAGACGTGGTGATCCCGCTCGACCGGCTCGCGGAATACAACGAGGGTATCGAGCGCATCAATATTGAATATTCCATTCGCAACAAGCTGGCGATGATCGATGCGGTGCGTGAATACCTCGGGGGCAGTCTGCCGGAGTTGTCCCAGCAGGAAGACTACGAAGACAGCGAGGAAAACCGGGCGATTCTTGCCGATAAACAGCGTGCGGCCTGCGAACACCTGGAGACTGTCGCTGCGCGCTGGACTGCTGTGCTGGAGAAGCAGGAGCAACCGGTGTCACAGTGTCGTGAGCTGTGTGACGAGGTGGAGGCATCGTTGCTACAGGCCGATGATCGCCTGATAACCCTGTTATTACGCCGCGATCTGCGCATTTCCTACCGGGCGACGATTGAACGTCCGCTCAAGGAGATTTTCGGGGGGCGTGAATTCGAACCGGTGCGCGCGCGACTGGATGCGATTCATGCCGACATCCGTTCCGGGCGCCTGTTTGTCGCCACCCACATGCACGCCGGCGACGGTAACGTGCACACCAATATTCCGGTCAACTCCAACGACTATGTCATGCTGCACGAAGCCGACCGGATTGTTGACCGGGTGATGGCGCTGGCCCGTTCGCTGGGCGGGGTGATTTCCGGCGAACACGGTATCGGGCTGACCAAGATCCGTTACCTGGATGACGCAGCGCTGGACGCCTTTAGCCAATACAAGCAGAAGGTCGATCCCAAAGGCCGTTTTAACCGTGGCAAGTTGCTCAGGGGTTCCGGTCTGGAAAATGCCTATACGCCTTCACTGCGACTGGTTCAGCAGGAAGCCCTGTTGCTGGAAGCCAGTGAACTGGGCGAGCTGAACAACGATATCCGTAATTGCCTGCGCTGCGGCAAGTGCAAGCCGGTGTGTACCACGCACGTGCCGCGCGCCAACCTGCTGTATTCGCCGCGCAACAAGATACTGGCGACCGGTATCGTTATCGAGGCCTTCCTGTACGAAGAGCAGACCCGGCGCGGTATCTCCATTCGCCATTTCGACGAGATGAATGACGTCGCCGATCACTGCACCATCTGTCACAAGTGCCTGGCGCCCTGCCCGGTGGATATCGATTTTGGCGAGGTGTCGGTACGCATGCGCAACATCCTGCGCGAGCAGGGCAAGAAACATTTCAACCCGAGTAGCTGGGCGGCGATGGCGTTCCTCAACGTCACCGATCCCACCACCATAAAACTCATGCGCAAGGGCATGATCGAGTGGGGCTACAAGGGGCAGCGGCTGGCGCGGCGCCTTCTGCATACCCTGGCCGGACACAAGCGGCAGTCCCTGCCGCCGGCGACCACCGGTAAGCCCAAAGTGGTCGAGCAGGTCATACACTTTATGAAGAAACCCATGCCGGGTGGACTGCCGACGCAGACCACGCGCGCCATGCTGGGTATCGAAGACCGCAGCGTGGTGCCGATCCTGCGCGACCCGGCAAAGATCAACGACACGTCCGATGCGGTGTTCTACTTCCCGGGTTGTGGTTCGGAGCGGCTGTTCAGTGAAGTCGGGCTGGCGACGCTGGCGATGCTCTACGAGGTCGGCGCGCAAACGGTGTTGCCACCGGGCTACCTGTGTTGCGGTTACCCGCAAACGTCCTCCGGTGATCTCGACAAGGGCAAAGCAATCAGCACGGACAACCGTGTGCTGTTCCACCGCGTGGCCAATACGCTGAACTACATGGATATCAAGACCGTCATCCTGTCCTGCGGAACCTGTATGGATCAACTGCAACAATACCATTTTGAACAGATCTTCCCGGACTGCCGCTTGCTGGATATCCACGAGTACCTGATGGAGAAGGGCGTTTCACTGGAGGGCGTGGAAGGCCAGCAATACCTCTATCACGAACCCTGCCATACGCCGATGAAAACCTACAATTCGCTCAAGGTGGCCGGTCAGTTGCTGGGCACGGACGTGACCCTGTCTGACCGTTGTTGCGGGGAGGCGGGTACCCTGGCCGTATCGCGCCCGGACATCTCCACCCAGTTACGTTTCCGTAAGCAGGAAGAATTGCAAAAAGGCCTGCGTGAACTGACGGGCCACGAACGTGTCGAGGATGGTTCGGTGAAAATGCTGACTTCCTGCCCGGCCTGCCAGCAGGGTCTGTCGCGCTATACGGAAGACACCGGGCTGGAAGCGCGCTATATCGTCACCGAACTGGCCGACCGGCAACTGGGTGACGGCTGGCAGAAGCGCTTCGTCACCCGGGTGCGGGAAGGCGGCATCGAACGCATCCTGTTGTAGCAGCGGGTTGGGTTTGTCAGGGGCAGAGCGTAACAGTTGTCTCACCGCTGTCCCTGTCGATGGTGAATAGCAGTTCGCAATATTCTGTCTGTGGTTCGACCGGAGTGGGGTCGTCTGCACAACTGCAACCGGCAATAATCCCCGAGTAGAAAACGCCTGCGTGGACCTGGATATGCTGCGGGTTTTCCGTGGCGTTGATCACCATTACCTGGAAGGGTTCGTCGCTGACGACGCTGCTTTGTGACAGGCCGGCCTGTAGCGGTAATTGCAGGGCGTCCAGTTGTTCGACCTCGTGTTTAAAGGTCTCGTTGAAGTGTTGGCTTCCCCGGTCCCGGCAGGTTTTTTCCAGCTTGATCATAAGCCGGGTTTTAACCCACCAGCTTTGGCCAGGCGCCGTCGTTGGCCTTGAGGTAGGTCTTCAGGTTTCTGGGGCGATATTTCGTATCCAGGTCCCAGCGTTCCTTCACGGACTTGTGTACCAGGATTTCCCCCTTGCCATGATCGATGGGGCGGTAGTAGGGACGTTTGGAGCGGTAGATAAACTTGCGGGACTTGTGCAGTGAGGCATCCGGTTCGGGCTGGAGACTATTGGCGAGATGGGGTTCTGTCGTCAGGCCGGCCTTCCTGGCTTCACGCATCATCCAGTCGATGGCGTAGTCAGATGCCAGCGCACCATCCTTGTCTGGTGGATAGCTGCCGCCCACGTCACTGTGTACACCGGCAAACCAGACCTGCTTGAGATCGACGCCGG
Source organism: Thiohalobacter sp. (assembly GCA_027080445.1). GTDB lineage: Bacteria > Pseudomonadota > Gammaproteobacteria > DSM-19610 > DSM-19610 > Thiogranum. The sequence goes on from JALWRY010000162.1 coordinate 6,231, forward strand.
GACGCGGTTCCCAGATGGTGGGTTCGAAGTCGCTGCGCAGTTCGTCGATGGCCATGGCGTGGCGCGCCACCTTGATGATTGGCCCCATCTTGGTGTCGTAGAACTCATCCTTGCGGTCGAGCAGACCGAGAAAGGAAAACGGGATACCCAGCGCGCCGACCGTGTCCCATACGCCGACAAAGGCAATCTCGCGTTTTGCCCAGGCGTGTTCGCGGCGGAAAGCGACAGACTTGTCACCCTTCGGGCTATAGGCCTTGCCGGGTTTCTTGTAGTGGTTGAAAGCCTGCTGGATGAGCCGGGCATCCGGGCGCTTGAGAATGCCGATATTGTTAATCATGCCGCTCAGGGCGCGTACCGTGTAGGCGCCACGGCTGAAACCGAACAGGAACAGTTCATCCCCCGGCGTATAGTTTTGAACGATGTAGCGGTAATCATCCATGATATTCTTGTCGATGCCCTTGCCGGTAATGCCGCCACTGATCCTGTCCGAATAGGAGCCGACGCCCCAGTCGTAAAAGACCTGTTGTGGCACCTTGTCGCCGGCAATCGGTTTGATAGCGCGGGCCAGTTTCAGCACGTTGGTGGGGAAGTCTTTGTCCAGGTTTTTTTCCGGACGGTTCCAGGTGCCGTCCGCGCAAATCACGAGGCGTTTTTTCATTGTTGATGAATCAGGTGGTCCAGGTTTTTGGCGCTGGTGTGGGTATCCCGTTCGGGCAGATAGCTGCCGGCTGATGCCGTGTCGTGTAGCAGGTAGTAGAGTGAGGCCAGCATAAAGTCCCTGTCTGTAGTTTTCACGTTGTAGTGACTGTCGTTCTTATAACGGGTTATCAGGTGATTGACAATACCCTTCAGGTCTTCATCCAGCGT
>JALWRY010000163.1 GCA_027080445.1 Thiohalobacter sp.
TTGCGGCGCTGGCCTATGGCACGGAAACCATTCCGCGCGTCGACAAGATTGTTGGCCCGGGCAATATCTACGTGGCGACTGCCAAGGGCATGGTGTTTGGCCAGGTCGGTATCGATATGATCGCCGGGCCTTCGGAAATCCTGGTGGTGTGCGACGGCGACACCCGCCCGGACTGGATTGCCATGGACCTGTTCTCGCAGGCCGAGCACGACGAGGATGCGCAGGCGATCCTGGTCAGCCCGGATGGTGATTTCCTCGATCGCGTGGCCGACAGTATCGAAAAATTATTGCCGAACATGCAGCGGGCATCGATTATCCGCCAGTCCCTGCAGGGCCGTGGCGCCCTGGTGAAGGTGAAAGATCTCGATGAGGCTGTGGAGGTGGCCAACCACATTGCGCCCGAGCATCTGGAACTGTCGGTCGCCGATCCGCAGGCCATGGCGACGCGTATCCGCCATGCCGGCGCCATCTTCATGGGCCGTTACACCGCCGAGGCGCTGGGTGATTATTGCGCCGGGCCGAATCACGTGCTGCCGACCTCGCGTACCGCACGCTTCTCGTCACCGCTGGGCGTGTACGATTTCCAGAAGCGTTCCAGCATCATTTTCTGTTCAGCGCAGGGCGCCAACGACCTTGGACGTACCGCTTCTACGCTGGCGCGTGGCGAGGGCCTGGAAGCGCACGCCCGTTCGGCGGAATACCGTGTCGTAGACGACGCATGAGCGCGGAACGCAAATCGCCACAGTTCTGGATCCGCCCGGAAATCCAGGCGCTGAAGGCCTACCACGTGCCGGACCCTGGAGACAGCATCAAGCTGGACGCCATGGAGAACCCCTATCCCTGGCCGGAGCCGCTGGTCGATGCCTGGCTGGAGGTGTTGCGCGAGGTGGAACTGAATCGCTACCCGGACCCCGGCGCACGCGCCCTGACGGATGGCCTGCGTGCCGCCATGCAGGTGCCGGACAGTGCGCAGATCGTACTCGGCAACGGGTCGGATGAACTCATCCAGATGCTGGCGCTGGCGGTGGCGCAACCGGACCGCACCATCCTGTCGCCCGATCCGACCTTTGTGATGTACCGGTTGATCGCCGAGGTGGCGGGGCTGTGTTACGAGGGGGTGCCGCTGGCGGATGACTTCTCGCTGGACGTCGACGCCATGCTGCATGCCATCGATCTGCACCAGCCGGCCATCGTGTTCCTGGCCTACCCGAATAACCCCACGGGCACCCTGTTCAACGCGGCTGACATCGAGCGGATTATCGAGCGTTCCCCGGGGCTGGTGGTTGTCGACGAGGCGTATGCACCGTTTACCGATGCCAGTTTTATGCCGCGGCTGGAGGAATTTCCCAACCTGCTGGTGTTGCGTACGGTGTCGAAAATGGGCCTGGCCGGTCTGCGCCTTGGCCTGTTGGCCGGTTCGCCGCAATGGCTGGGCCAGATCGACAAGACGCGACTGCCTTACAACATCAATGTGCTGACCCAGGCCAGTGCGATCTTTGCACTGGAACACAAGGCCATGCTGGACGAACAGGCCGGCCTGATCCGTCGTGAACGCGGCCGCCTGCTGGAGGCCTTGTCAGGTTTCAGTGCGGTGACGGCCTACCCGAGCGAAGCCAACTTTATCCTCTTCCGCACCGCGCAGGGGACTGCCGATTCCGTGTTCAAGTCACTGTGTGAACAGGGTGTGCTGATCAAGAACCTGAACCCCG
>JALWRY010000164.1 GCA_027080445.1 Thiohalobacter sp.
GAAGAGGTCGACGCGCTACTGCACAAGGAACACGAAGAGGACTATTGCGGTATCGTTTATGTCGACGACCCGGCTAGCCCGGGTTTCGTGAAGATCTTTGACCCAAATAACCTGGGCGTGTCTTGCGGCTACAGTGATAATCCGCCCTTGCCCGGCTGGATTCTTTCCAAACTGCCTCCAGTCGACTTGCAAGCGCCGATGCCGCAACCCGGCAACCGGCGCCGCTGGTGGCGGCAGCTGTTTTCCAGTTGATTTTATTTGTCATGTTATAAGCTCCAACAGTACAAGTTGATAGACCACCAGCGTGCTGTAAGCCAGGAACGCCAGTTTCAACAGCTTTTCCCCGTTCAGGATTTTCAGGATATGGAATCGGGAGTGCATCAGCAGAAACAGAATACCGCTGCAGGTAATAGCAATTTTGGTTGTCACAAAGGTGGTGACGCTGATTTCCAGCAACTTCGCCATGAACTGGTTGGCTTCATAGGCGCCATGTTGCAGCAGTGTCAGTGTCAGCAGGGCGTCAACGCAGCTCAGTAATATGGTGCCAAGCCCGATTATCACCAGTCCGGGCTCGTACCAGTCCAGGTAGTAGTCAGAGTCCTCGCGGCGTGCCTGTCGGCGCCGACCGCGACCCTGCAGGCCGCAGTAGGTCAATGTGCGCCAGCTATGGCGCCGGCGGTCTTTCTGGCCGCGCCGTTCCTGGATGTAGGCTCTGCGCTCCATTGCAGTCGCTGTATCGCCTGAATTCATGGTCGTTTTTCCGCAGAGGCTTGGTTAAATAATAGAGCAATTGCTGTGCCGTTTCATAAGCTGCTGAAAACTCAGTTGCTTAGTGGAACCGTGTAGGGCGCCGGCAAGCATTGCGTAAAGAAATTCGACATTAGTTTTGTGTCTACGGCATAGTGATATTATATAAAAGTTAATATAAACAGCATAATGCGAGATAAAGCCGGGTTTTTAATGGATTGTCAGGAAAGCTGACCAGAACAGCCCGTTGTCGACATACTTGACGTTTATCGGGGGAGCCAGGCACGGCCATGTGCGGTTTCAACGGCAACCAGGGGGTGGTTGAAAGCGGCCTCCAGCGTCGCGGTTTGCAGGATATCGTTACAGTTGCCGGCGTGGATACGCGCATTTCCGCTCATCAACAGGGCGTGGTCGCAAAAGCGCGCCGCCAGGTTGATGTCGTGCAATACCATGATGAGGGTGGCGCCGCTTTGCTGACAGTGTGTGCGCAACCGTTGCAGGATATGGATGCGGTGGTGCAGGTCCAGGTGGTTGGTCGGTTCGTCGAGCAGCAGCAGCCGGGGTTGCTGGGCGAGCAGGGTGGCGATTGCGGCGCGCTGACGTTCGCCGCCGGACAGGGTGAGGACATTGCGTTCGGCGAGGTCGTCGAGATCGACCTGCGCCAGGGCCTGGCGGGCGATAGTGATATCGTCGGGGGTTTCCCATTGCCAGCCATGCAGGTGCGGGTGCCTCCCCTGCAACACCGTTTCCATCACGGTAGCGGGAAAACGGTCTTCCTGATCCTGGAACAGTACCCCGATCTGTTGCGCGATGTGTTTGCGTGGCAATGTCCCGATCGGTATCCCGTCCAGCCGGATGTCGCCGGCAGTGGGCTTGTGCAGGCCCGCCAGGGTATGCAGTAACGTCGTTTTCCCCGCGCCGTTGCGGCCGAGTATGCACCAGCACTGGCCGGGTTCGATGACAAGGTTGAGCTTGCGGGCGAAGTTATGGCCATCGATACCAACGTCGACATCGATGGTTTGCAGCAGCGGTGTGCGATCAGCCATGTCGGCCATCCTGTGCGCGGTACAGCAGGAACAGGAACAGCGGAACGCCAAGCAAGGCTGTCAGCACGCCCACGGGCAGCAGCTGTGGTGCAATCAGGCTGCGCGACAGCGCATCGGCGAAACACAGCAGGGCACCGCCCAGCAGTGCGGCGCCCGGGATCAGCAAACGGTAGTCACGCGCCCCGGCAAGCCGCAGCATGTGCGGTGCAATCAGGCCGATAAAGCCAATATTGCCCGCCTGGGTAACGGCTGCCGCAGTGGCCAGTGAGGCCAGCAGGTAGAGGAACAGTCGCAGGCGGTCTACCTCGACACCGAGCGAGGCGGCGCGCAGTTCACCGCCAGCCAGCAGGTTCAGTGAAGGCGCCAGCGCGATGGCGGCCAGTGCGGTCAGTGCCAGCACCAGACTGCCGGCAACCGGCAACTGTGCGTAGCTGAGGTCGCCCATCAGCCAGAACAGCATGCCCTGTATGCGGCTGGCCGGGCTGATGGCGAGTAGCAGGCTGATCAGTGCGCCCCAGCCCGCCGCGAGTACGACGCCCGTCAGCAGCAGGCGTGTGGTGTTCCAGTTGCCGCGTCCGCGCGCCAGCACAAACACCAGCAGTGTCGACACTAAGGCGCCGATGAATGCGGCACTTTGCAGCAAGACTACGCCGGCTCCCAGCAACAGCGCCAGTAAGGCGCCGACCGATGCGCCACCGGATACACCGAGGATATACGGGTCCGCCAGCGGGTTGCGCAACAATACCTGCATGAGTGCGCCGGCAATCGCCAGCAGTGCGCCGGTCACCCATGCTGTTGCCGTGCGTGGCAGTCGCAGCTCCAGCAGGATTTGTGTGTTGATCGCATTGTGTCCGGTCAGCATGTCGTGCAGGCTGATGGTGGCACTGCCGGTATCCAGGCTCAGCCAAAGTCCGGTCAGTGTTGCAAGTCCAAGTACAGTGAACAGTGGCAGGGCGCGTAGCGGTTTCACGATGTCAGCGCAGGCTGGTTACCGGCCACCCGCGTTCGCCGGCCAGTTTGCGGAGTTTGTCGTCAGGATGCACGGCAACCGGGTGTTCGACCTGCTCCAGCAGCGGCAGGTCATTGTGTGAGTCTGTGTAGAACCAGCTGTCTTCCAGCGAGGCCTGGTGTTGCGTCAGCCATTCCTGCAGGCGTTTGACCTTGCCAGCCTGGAAGCAGGGCACGCCGGTCACGCCGCCGGTGAATTCGCCGTCACGGACTTCCGGCTCGGTGGCCAGCAGGTGCTCGACGCCAAAGCGCGCCGCGATAGGTTCGGTGAGAAAGCGGTTGGTCGCGGTGATAATGACCAGCTCGTCACCGGCGCGGCGGTGCTGGTCGAGTAGTGCATGCGCCTTGTCGAGCATAATAGGCTCGATTTTGCTGGTGATAAATGCCTCGCGCCAGGCTTCCAGTTGTTGTCGCTTGTGTTCCGCCAGCGGTTTGAGCTGGAATCGCAAAAATTCATGAATGTCCAGGCATCCGTCAAGATACTGGTCGTAAAAGCGTTGATTTTCGGATTCATAGAATTCACCGTCGACAATCCCGTGTTCGGCCAGAAAACAGCCCCACAGGTAGTCGCTGTCGCCGTCCAGCAGCGTATTGTCGAGGTCAAAAAGCGCCAAGGCCATGATTTTTATCCGTTAAGGCAAACCGGGGGTGCAGGATAATCGCACGGCGGGCAAAGGTAAATCAGACTTTGCTGATTTGCGCGGGGGAACGCCCTGTGTACAATGTCCTTAACGTACAAAGTCTTACATAGAGCACGCAAGTGATTGATTCAAATGGTTATAGGGCGAATGTCGGGATTATTCTGACCAATCCTCAAGGCCAGTTGTTATGGGCGCGGCGTATCCGCCAGGATGCCTGGCAGTTTCCGCAGGGCGGTATCCAGGCGCAGGAATCGCCCGAACAGGCGATGTTTCGTGAACTGGAAGAAGAGATCGGTCTGGAACCGGATCATGTCACGGTTCTTGGTTCGACCCGTGGCTGGCTACGCTACCGGCTGCCGGAGCGGTTCATCCGTCATCACCAGAAACCGGTGTGCATCGGCCAGAAGCAGGTCTGGTTCATGCTGCGGCTGGTGGGTGACGAGCGTTTCGTGCGGCTGGACCTCAGCGACAAACCCGAATTCGACAACTGGCGCTGGGTGGACTACTGGCAGCCGCTGCAGGAAGTCGTTTCTTTCAAACGTACGGTATACAAAAAGGCGCTGCATGAACTGGCGCCGCTGATCTTTCCCGACGGCAAGGTGCCGGATCGGGCGGTGCGCTGAGTCGCCTCACGGGCCTTTGCCCTGACCTGAATGGAAGCTGAAACTTGCTCGATACCCTGAGAAGAATTGTTCAGGAAGTCAACCGCGCCCCGGACCTGTCGCGCGCCCTGGCCATCATCGTCAGCCGTGTGAAACAGGCCATGGTGGTGGATGTCTGCTCGGTCTACCTCACCGACCCGGAAAGCCAGCGCCATGTGTTGATGGCGACAGATGGCTACGACCCGAGTGCGGTCGGCAAGGTGCGACTGAATTTTGGCGAAGGACTGGTTGGCGTGGTAGCGCGACGCGAGGAAATGCTCAACCTCGACGATGCCTCTTCCCACAAGGCCTATGTTTATACCGGCGAGATCGGCGAAGCGCCTTTTTACGGCTTCCTGGGCGTGCCGATCATACAGCACCGCCGGGTGCTGGGCGTGCTGGTGGTAAGGCAGCGGGAACGCCGGCGTTTCGCCGAACCCGAAGAAACCTTCCTGTTTACCCTGGCCGCCCAGCTGGCGGGCGCCATCAGTCATGCGGGCGCCAGTGGCGATATTACCCGCCTGTTGCAGCAGTCCGATGAATCCCGTTATGCCCTGAAAGGCAATTCCGGCACGCCCGGCGCGGCGGTGGGCCATGCCTGCGTGGTCTACCCGATGGCGAACCTGGATGCGATTCCGGACCGGCCGGTTGAAGATGTCGATGGCGAGATTGCCGAGTTTCGTGCCGCGGTCGCGGCGGTCGAGCGCGACATGCGCATGATGTCGGCGCGCATGGTGGACTCGCTGCCGGCCGAGGATATTGCCCTGTTTGACGCGCTCATCATGATGTTGCGCAGTGAAAACCTGGTGGATGGCACTATCGAGGGCATCCGTGCCGGCAACTGGGCGCCGGGTGCCCTGCGTGAAACCATTATCGAACACGTCTGCGCCTTTGAGGCGATGGAAGACCCCTACCTGCGCGAACGCGCCAGTGATGTGCGTGATCTCGGACGGCGCATCCTGGAGCACCTGCAAAGTACCAGCCCGGTTCGGCGCAGCTGGACGCCGGACACGATCCTGGTCGGTGAAGAAATCAGTGCCAGCCAGCTGGCCGAAGTGCCGGTCAACTACCTGGTCGGCGTGGTGTCGGCGCGCGGTTCCAGTGCCTCACACGTCGCGATCCTGGCGCGTGCACTGGGGATCCCCTCGGTGATGGGTGTCGATGACTTGCCGGTGAACCGCCTGGAAGGCCAGGACATGGTAATCGACGGTTACCAGGCGCGTTTGTTTGTGCGGCCGTCGCGCGCGATCCGTGAAGAATTCCAGCGCCTGCAGGCGGAAGAGGCCGCCTTGTCCGAGGATTTGCTGGACCTGATCGAGCGGCCTTCGGAAACGCCTGACGGGGTGCATGTTCCCCTCTACGCGAACACCGGCCTGCTGACCGATATTACGCCGTCACTCCGTTGTGGCGCGGAAGGCGTCGGCCTGTACCGCACCGAAGTGCCTTTCATGATACGCGACCGCTTCCCGGGCGAGGAAGAACAGTCGCGCGTCTACCGCCAGGTGCTGGAAGCCTTTGCGCCGGCGCCGGTCACGGTGCGTACCCTGGATATCGGCGGCGACAAGGCCTTGCCGTATTTTCCCGTCAATGAAGAGAACCCGTTTCTCGGCTGGCGCGGGATACGCATCGCACTGGATCACCCGGAAATCTTCCTGACACAGCTGCGCGCCATCCTGCGCGCCAATGCCGGGCTGGATAATTTACAGTTGTTGTTGCCGATGATCAGCAGCGTCGGGGAAATCGACGAGGCCATCGGGCTGGTGCGCCGTGCGCACGAAGAATTGCTTGAGGAAGGCGTGGCGGTCAGCTATCCGAAGATCGGTGCGATGATCGAAGTGCCGTCCGCGGTATACCAGGTGCCGGCCATGGCGAAACGTGTGGACTTTTTTTCCATTGGCACCAATGACCTCACCCAGTACCTGCTGGCGGTAGACCGGAACAATGCCCAGGTCAGCGAACTCTTTGACGCCCTGCACCCGGCCGTATTACGCGCGATCCACCAGGTCGTGGTGGAAGCGCACGCGGTGGACAGGCCGGTGAGCGTGTGCGGTGAAATGGCCGGTGATCCTGCCGCCGTCCTGTTGTTGCTGGGTATGGGTGTCGATTCGCTGAGTATGAGTTCCGCCAGCCTGTTGCGGGTGAAGTGGGTGTTGCGCAGTTTTAATTCCGACAAGGTGAAGGCTTTGCTGGAAGAAGTCTGGGCGCTGGAAGATCCTGCCGCTGTGCGTGCGTTGCTGCACAACAGTTTGATCGAGGCCGGCCTCGGCGGCCTGGTGCGCGCCGGACGTTAGCGCCGGCGTTTCAGCCAGATCCAGGTGCCGGAGAGTGACAACAGGATCAGCAGCGCGGCGGCAATATCAAATACCCAGGGTCCCGGTTTACCGAAGAAACGGCCACTGTGCAGGTCGAGCAGTACCCGTTCCACCGACAGCACTTCACCACGAAAGTGATGTTGCAATTCCTGCTTCAGGCGAGGGTCAAGCGGTGACGGAACGGCCCAGTGGATCGTCTTCGGGTCGCCGTCGTACCGGCGCCAGTGAATAAAATCGCTGTCCGGCAGGTAGATCTCGTGCAGGGTGCGTACGGCGATGCCCCCTGTGGCGCTGATACCGATTTGTTCGATACCGGCCGGAACGCCGTCGCTGCGTTTGAGTTGTTCGATGATGTCTCCGCGCGGCGTCAGTAACAGGATCGTGTTGTTGACGCTGACGACCAGCATATCGTTGAGCACCACAGCACCGGTCAGTTCGCGGTAGTCATCGCCGATTTCCCTGCGGTCCAGGTACAGGTCATTGCCCATCAGCGTGATGTGGCGTTCGCCGGCCGGGAAGCTCCGCAGGTGTTGCGGTGCCTGTATACCGTACCAGTCAAGTATCCAGCCGGTTTTCACGTGCCTGTCGTGGAAATCAAAGTCTTCCGTGTGGTTGAGGAGAATGCCGGTGAAGGCAATGATCAGTGTGAACAGCGCCGCACTGAC
>JALWRY010000165.1 GCA_027080445.1 Thiohalobacter sp.
AGCAGCAGATCGAGGGGCTGCTTGCACGCGAAGCGCCCGCTTCGATACGGCCCAAGGCGCTGATTGTTCCACATGCGGGCTATATCTACTCCGGCCCTGTCGCGGCCAGCGCCTATTCCCTGTTACCCCCCTGGCGTGACCAGATCCACCGGGTTGTCCTGCTCGGACCCGCGCATCGCGTGGCATTCACCGGTATTGCCGCCAGTAGTGCGCAATATTTTGCGACACCCCTGGGTATGGTGCGGGTTGACCACGAGGCCATGAACAGCATCCTCACCAGCCCTCTTGTCCATCTGCTTGACGAAGCCCACCGGGATGAGCACAGTCTGGAAGTCCAGCTGCCTTTCCTGCAGACAGTACTGAACGATACAGTGGGACTGGTGCCACTGCTGGTCGGTGACGCCAACCCCCGCGATGTCGCCGATATCATCGAAGCCCTGTGGGACGGACCGGAAACCCTTATCCTGATCAGTTCGGACCTGAGCCACTACCACGATTACCACACGGCGCAACATCTCGACCAGGCGACTTCAGCCGCGATCAGCCAACTCAACCCGGATGCCATCGACTATCCCCAGGCGTGTGGCCGCACCCCGGTCAACGGTTTGTTGTACGCCGCACAACACCACAAACTGCACGCCACCACACTGGACCTGCGCAACTCCGGCGATACTGCCGGCAGCCGGGACCGGGTGGTCGGCTATGGCGCCTACGCCTTTTCCTGAAGGCTGCCTCGATGCTGTCTGAAGCCCAACACAAGTCACTGCGGGATATCGCGTGGCAATCAGTGCGCCATGGTCTCGCGCACGGACGCCCGCTCCAGGTCGATGCCACGACATTCGACAAGGCACTGTCCGACCCCGGCGCCAGCTTTGTCACCCTGCAGCGGCACGGGCAGTTGCGCGGCTGTATCGGCAGCCTCGAAGCCCGCCAGCCGCTGGTCGTCGATGTCGCACAAAATGCCTTCTCGGCGGCATTCCGCGACCCGCGCTTCCCCCCGCTGGATCAACGCGAGCTGGAAGACCTGAACCTGGAAATTTCCGTGCTCGGTACGCCTGAAATCATGGTGTTTTCATCAGAACAGGACCTGCTGCGGCAACTACGCCCCGGTATCGACGGGTTGATCCTTGAGGATAAGGGGCGGCGCGGCACCTTTCTGCCGTCCGTGTGGGAATCCCTCCCGGAGCGGGGTGATTTTCTCCGTCAACTGAAACGCAAGGCCGGACTGCCAGAGGATTACTGGTCAGACAGCCTGCGGGTATGGCGCTATACCACGGAAAAATTCGGCGGGGAACACTAGCGCGCGGCTGCCGGCAGACAACGCCCCCTGGAACCCGGCAGGCAGGTGCGCTCGTCAATCCATATCGCGTTATCCAGAACGGCGCCGCTCAAATCAGCGCCTTCAAGGCTTGCGCCGCTCAGATTCGCATAAGCCAGGTTGCTGTCGACCAGTCGTGCACCGCGCAGGTTGGCGCCACGTAGCGTTGCACCAAAGAGGCGGGTATGGGAGAGGTCCGCGCGGGCGAGATCGGCAAAATCGAGACTGGCATAGTCCAGCCTGGCGCCACGCAGATTCGCCCCGCCCAGGTGCGCCAGTTCCAGCCGCGTATTACCCAGTTGCGCACCGATCAGCCTGGCGCCGTCGAGCTTGACGCCTGAAAGGTTGCAGTGACTCCAGTTAACGCCGGGGCGTGGCGTCGAACTGCAATCCGGCGGGACAGGTTCCGGCTCGGTCTTTTCAAGCAGGAAAACAATCCCCAGCCCGATCAACACCAGCGCGCTGAAGACAAGCGGGTAACGGTACAGTTTGCTGTGACGGTGCGCCTTGTGCGCCAGACTGAATTTCAACTGGCGATGGCGCAAGGCTTCCCCGGATTCGGCCTGGCGGCGCTCCTGCCCGCTGCGTCGTTCCTTGACGGCTTGCGGCACATCGGGATTACGGTCGCGACGATCTCCCGGTTCACGTTCGTCCTCATGCATTCGCGCCATCAGTAACAATTGATGGTTTTCCTCACCGGGTGGCAACTTCATAACCTCAGGGATCAACTGGGGATAGTCATTCACACCCGCCCATTCACCACCTTCCGGCTTCAGCTCATCACTGTCCCTGATGCGTCCCAACAGGATATAGCGGCTGATCTGGCGATCCGGGTACGGACCCCGCACGACACCCTCCCGGCGTGTATACCAGAGCACCCGCCTGATCCTGTTTGTACTCATTTGCGTCTTTTCCTGTTATCCGGCTTCGCGTTCACTTCTTGCCCTGAATGATGCAGTATAGGTGCCAGTTTTACGCCAAAGGCCAGACCTGTATGGAAACCCCGGGGCCAACCTCCGGCACAGCGCCGATTATCGCGACCCGCAGCGCCGCAATCCCCATCCGCTGGCAACCTGGCCAGCTGTTGCAGGCCACTGTGGTGGAAAGCACCCTGGACAAGGTGTTGCTTGCCATTGGTAATCGGCAGGTCAGCAGCGAGACTTCACTGCTTCTGGACAAGGGGCAACAATTGACGCTGCAGGTACGCAGCCTCGGGGACGTCCCGGTGTTGCGCATTGTGTCGGGCCTGAGCACACCGCCACTGGCGCAAGCGGTTCGCGCCCTGCTGCCGCAACAGGATGCCATCACCCCGTTGCTGGCCAGCCTGGCCAGCCTGGCAAAAGCACCGCATCCTGCTGTCCCGCCGCTGATCCGTGAGCTGACCCGCGCCATGGTCAACAACCTGCCTGACACCACCGCGCTGACACGCCCGGAAAACCTGCAGAAAGCCATACAACAATCCGGCCTGTTCCTGGAACGCCGACTGCTGCAACAACTGAACCCGTCTGCCACACCCGCCCCGAACCAGGCGCCCGTGTCAGCCATTCATCAGGATTTCAAGGCAAACCTGCTGCAACTGATCCAGCGCCTGCGTAACTGGCCGGGCAGCGTACCGACACCAGCCACCGCGGCAAAGCCCTCCACGCCCCCCGTACAGACCGGCAACCTGCCACCCCCTGTGGTGAGGGGGACAGGGGAAGCTGCAACACCAACACCAACGACAACGGCGCCGCTACGCGGCGGGAACCCGGGTACACCTGCGCCAAACAACCCAGCCAATCCTGTACAGACACCGCTACCGACCAGTGATCAACTGCGGCGCGCGGTAAGCGCTGCAACGACACCTGCGCGTGGCGCCGGGGCGCGCCCGGCAACAGCTTCAATATCCACACCACCAGGGAGTACCGCCACCACAGCAACACCGACAGGCGCCACCGTTCCACCCGGCTCGGCGCCACCGCCCTTTCCGGGCGCTGCGCCTGTGCCGCAGGCCGCCGTTCAGGCCACCATCGACCTGCTCAACCGTATCGGAAACCTGCGTACCGACCTGCTGCAACAGGCTGAACACGCCCTGGCGCGCATCCAGTTACACCAGCTGGCCAGCAGTCATCTCCGCCAGGCCGAACATGGCCTGCTGGAATGGCTGCTGGAGCTGCCTGTGCGTCGCGGCGATGAAATCGATCTCTGGTCGATGCGTATTGCCCGCGAGGAACACGAACAGGCCGCCCGTAAGGCCGGGGCCCGGCACCGCTGGTCGGTACAACTGGCGTTCGACCTGCCAGGCCTGGGCCCGGTACAGGCGCAGGTCACACTCGTCGGTGAACAGGTTTCGACCCGTTTCTGGACCGGCAGGGAAGACACCTTGCCGCTGTTCCGTGAACACCTGCAAAAACTCCAGGAGATGCTCGACCAGGCCGGCCTGGAAGTCGGGTCACTGGATTGTGTCCCCGGTCCCATGCCGGCCAGGGCTGTGGCGCCCCCACTGATCAGGGAAAAAGTATGAGTCACGAGCGTAAACCGGTACCACTTGCCGTGGCACTGCAATACGACGGCGACAGTGCGCCACGCGTCACCGCAAAGGGGAGAGACAGCCTGGCAGAACAGATTTTGCAGATCGCCCGCCAGCACGGCATTCCCGTACAGGAAAACCAGCCACTGGCCTCACTGCTGGCCAACATTGAACTGGGGGATGAAATTCCGGAATCGTTATACCTTGCGGTTGCCCAGGTGATTTCTTTTGCCTATTACCTGTCCGGGAAAGCGCCGGAATCCGACACGCTGTAGCGACTCAGGCCGCACCGCGCTGCATCATCACCAGCAACTCGGCTTCACCGCGGGTCAGACCACAGCTCTCGACCAGTTCATCGATATTGGCGCCCCGGTTTACCAGCTGGCTGGCCTGGTTGTAGGGCCGGTCACCCACGGCGCGCATTTCCAGGCCGTTCTGTCGCTCGACGATCCGCTGCATCTGTTGTTCCAGCCGAAGCACGTGTTCACCCGCCCCCACCGACGCATTGCACAAGGCGCCGAGTTCCTGCTCCAGCTGGTGAATGCGTTCACTGGCATCACCACACTGCCGGCGAAACAATGACTGTTCGCGCTTCAGGCGGCGAAGACCGGCGAACTGGACGCCCGCCGTAACCAACAGGCCGGCCGTCAGTACCGAAAGAATCAGGATTATCATGACTTCACCTCACGCATATTCATCGATTTGGGGGCCATCGTCCTTGCGTGGTTTTTGCTTGTCCCGCTTTTTCCCGTGGTCTGTAGCCGGTTTACGATGCGGCGCCTTGCTGGTTTCGCCCGGACGCACACCCGGCTGTCCGGGAAGGATACGGTAGGCTGGTGGCAGGCTCCCGATATTTCCCATGTCTGCATACCCGGACAGGCCACCGGCATCGACCAGTCAGAGACTGGCCAGCTCGTCCCACTCTTCGTCGGTGAGCAGTTTGTTCAGGTCGACCAGGATCAGCAGCTCGTTATCGCGGCTGGCAACGCCCTGGATATAGTTGGCGCTCTCATCACTGCCGACGTTGGGGGCCGATTCGACCTCGGAAGTTGCGACATCCACGACCTCGGCCACACAATCGACCAGGATACCCACCACGTGTCGCGCGGTTTCGATAATGACGATACGGGTTGAATCCGTCACTTCGGCTGTTGGCAGGCCAAGACGGATACGGGTATCGATAACCGTCACCACATTGCCACGCAAATTGATAATACCGAGGACATAATGCGGCGCACCGGGTACCGGGGCAATCTCTGAAATACGCAGGACTTCCTGCACCTGCATGACGTTAATACCGTAGGTTTCATCCGCCAGTTTGAATGTCACCCACTGAACAATATCGTCACCTGAATTTGCCTTGGTTGCTGCCTTGGACATGTCCGGACCTCGTAGCTGTGTTGGACGTAAGCCTGACAAACCGTCAAAAAACGGGCGTCATCTTCCCTTTATCAGGAAAAAAGCAGGATTCATGCCATTTCATGACTCAATGCCTGCGTCAGTTCATCGATATCGAGCAGGGCGCACATCAACTCGATCACCGTACCCGCCAGCCAGAGGCGTTTTCCGGCGGCCGTGCGCCACTTCACCTGGGCGGGCTCCAGTTCGATGACATCACCGATTTTCGAACAGGCCAGCGCCCAGCGTCCCTCGTCGATCACCACCAGGTGCGCGGAACGTTCGGCAATGCCTGTTTCGAGCGGCGCGGCGCGATCTTTCGGGAGGACGAAACGGGCCGTATCCACCACTTTCGATTGCACGCCCTGGTACGGCGTTACGCCGAGGAATAATGGCGAGTGTCCGGGCATTTCGCTGAGTCCCTGTGTATTTGGAACGACGCCCTTGAGTTTCGCCAGCGGCACAGCCAGTGTCAGGCCGGCCACTTCGAACAGCAGGGCCTGGAAACGCGTTTCCGCCCACACCGGAATAACGCTACCCGTTGTATCCGACGCTTGCGCGGGCTCCGACCCGGGTGCTGCGCTTACCCGGGCCTGTGGTTTTTCCGGTGGCTCAACACCTTGTTCTACCGGGGCTTCGCTCCCCGTCAGCAGGGCATCGAGGTAGGCGCCCAGCGCCAGTTGCTGTTCCAGCAGGGTATCGTGACGCGTATCCTGCTTCACTGTGATGCCGCCTTCGCCAGTGGCGCAGCACCCGCCTGTAACCAGCGCAGCAGGGAAGCATAGGCCTCTGTCCCGCGCGCGGAAGGGTTGTGGCGATGGATAGGCACACCGACGCGACTGGACTCGCGGAACTGTGTATCTACCGGGATAACACGCGACCACATGTGATCGCCATAGGCGTCGCGCATGGCGCGCAGCGCATCCGTCGAGGCGCGCGTACGACGATCAAAAAAAGTAGGGATAATGGTATAGGCCAGTGAGCCTCCGCGCGCCCTGCCGATCATCTGCAGGGTGTGCAACATACGCTCAAGGCCTTTCAGCGCCAGGAACTCGGTTTGTACCGGGATCAGTAATTGCTGACAGGCTGCCAGTGCGTTGACCATGAGGATACCCAGCATCGGCGGGCAATCCATCAAGACGTAATCAAAACGCCCGGACAGGCGATCGAGCGTCTCGGTAATCACCAGCCCCATGCCATCACGGGCGCCCAGCTGGCGATCCAGCGTCGCCATGGCGCTGGAGGCCGGCATCAGCGTCATGCCGTCGACACCGGTCGGTAACAACAGGCTGTCGAGCGAGTCCAGTGATTGCCCACCGGCTTTGGCATTGAACAGGGTGTAGACACTGTATTCGATACCGTCCGGGTCAAGGCGGAAATACGACGTCATGGAACCCTGTGGGTCGAGGTCGATCAACAACACGCGCCGGCCCTGCTCCGCCAGCAGCCCGCCTAGGCTTACCGCCGTTGTCGTCTTGCCCACGCCACCCTTCTGATTGGATACGGTCCAGACGATCATGTCCCACCCGTGTCACCCGGGGGTGCGACATCGCCATCCCCCTGCAGCTGTTCCACGCCCTGGCTGATGCGGGGATCGGCGCCGGACAGGATGACCAGTACAACACGCCGGTTTTTACTGCGGCCCTGCGGGGTATCGTTACTCGCGATCGGCCGGTATTCTCCATAGCCGATGGCCGCCATGCGTTCCGGGTTGACACCGAGGCGGGTAAACAGATGCACCACACTCGCCGCCCTCGCCGCCGACAACTCCCAGTTGGAACGGAACTCGAAATTATCGATGGGAATGTTGTCGGTAA
>JALWRY010000166.1 GCA_027080445.1 Thiohalobacter sp.
CCCTTCTAGAGGTCACCTGAGACCGGGGGCCTGTCGGATACAGGCGGTATAAATCGTCACGGGCGGTACGCCTTTTCGCCGGCAACGGTTTGCCCGCTGCGCGGGTTCCCTGCGCTTCTCGACAGGTTGCGCGCTCGCTAAACTCGCCGTCTGCGCTACCGCGCAAACGGCTCAGACAACGCTCGCTTCATCGCAACCTGTCTGCGATGCTCGGCTGCACCGACGCCGACAAAAAGGCGTACCACCCGTGACTGGCACTGTGCGAGTCGATAAGTGACCGACTTCGGCCGATAGTGTTGAAAAAGTCGCTGTTTGAAAGAAAGTAGTGGCTGCGATCAGCCATTTGGCAAGGGGTGGTCTTGTTGCAGTGCCATCATCTGTTCAGATGATGGGTTTTGTTGGTTAAATCGGGTGATTTACTGTCTTGCAGGCGCATCTATCCTGCAACCTGGTGGTGCTTGACTGGGTAATTTCGCCATCCTGCGCAAGTTCTGTACGGTTGCTGTCAGCAGGAACTCATCATGTGCACCGCTCATGCCACGCAATCGGAGTCGATCCATTTTTAAGATGCGCTTCATGTGCGCGAACAGCATCTCCACTTTCTTTCGCTGTCGGCGTGTCTTCTTGTAAGCAGGTATTTGTGAGACGGCTCGAGCCACTTCACGTGATGACTCGTAAATACTCCGGGGTATTTTTCGCCGTGGTACTTTGGGGCAACAGCGGGGTTTGTACTCACAGGCTGCACAATCAGCCTGGATAGCGGTATACCTTATTATTGTTATCCTTGTTGATACCGGTGCGCTGCTTTTTGAAGTTGCGCTGATAGCGTTTCAGCGTTTTACCCGCCGGACACGTGTAACAGTCAGCCTCGGCATCCCGGAAGCGGCCATGACGGTTCTTGGAGAAGCTCGAATGATCGGGCACATCAGACTCCAACCCCAGCCGACAAAACCGGCGGTAAGCCAGGTTGAAGTTCACTTCTTCACAGAGCCTGCGTTCTGAGCGGATGCCGTAGCAGTAGCCTATCAGTAACATCCGGATCATCAGTTCCGGGTCAATGGAAGGGCGACCGATGGTGCTATAGAACGGCTGGAGATGCTGGCGGATATCGTCAAAGTCGAGGAACTGGTCTATCTGGCGAAGAAGATGATCTTGAGGGATGTGTTTTTCTAAACAGAAATCGTAGAACAAAGCGTTTTGTGCGGCAGGTAACTGGCCCATCATGGGGCAATATCCTCATGAGTAATGACTCGCGGTCATTATCTCACGCACCGCATTCCTTGGGGGACTTTTTCAACACTATCGGTCGTCTCAGGACATACGAATGCGATACATTTCCGCGACTTCACGCATGGATTCCGGCCTGCGCCGCAATGACGATACGGTAGGTTTAGCGTTATCCGGAATCTGCTACAAATGCTAAAGCGCCGGCTTGTCGGGTTGTTTTGGCGAATCGGTGCAGCTGAGCATCGCAGCAAAACGCGGAAGAAGAGAGCCCTGTTTGAGTGGTTCGCGCGACAGCGCGAGCCGCGAGTTTAGGCGAACGCCGCGTTTTGCGAGAAGCGCAGGGAACCCGCGTAGCGGGCAAACCGTTGAGCCAAAACAACCCGACAAGCCGGCGCGTTTACCACGGAACCGGAAGATTGGCGGTATCAATCCACCCTCACCCGGAAGCGCTTGCTTGATCATGAAGTTGAAGCATTTCCGTAGCAACCTCCACCAACCATCTGATTTCTAATTTAAACATCATTTTTTATCTGCGCGGTAATTCCGCCACTCCTGCCCACCTTCGCTAAGTATCTGTCCGCAAAGAAAGATTTTTCATTTCTTGCCTTGACAAGGGGGTGATTTGCTACCTATAGTGTCACGAAGTGGGGTTTGGTGGAATAAAGTGGAAAAAAGAGGGGGCTGAGGGGAATCCAGTGTTCCGAGGCGGCAACACAGTCAAGCTCGATGCCAAGGGTCGGATGGCGCTGCCAACCCGTTACCGTGGTGAAATCAGCGAGCGTTACGAGGGCCGCCTGGTGGTGACTGTCCACGATGACGGCTGCCTGTTGCTGTATCCGCAGCCCGAGTGGGAGCAGATCGAGCACCGCCTTATCAATATTCCCAACCAGGATCGGCGCACGCGCGACATGCAGCGCATGCTGGTCGGTTACGCCACCGAGGTCGAAATGGACGGTCACGGGCGCATTCTCCTGGCGCCGCGCCTGCGTGAGTTTGCGGCGCTCGACAAGACAGTCTCGCTGGTTGGTGTAGGCAAGAAATTCGAGATCTGGAACGAGGAAACCTGGGCGAAGATCGGTAGCGGCTGGATGGGCGGTCGTGCAGACGATGGCGATATGCCGCACCCGCTCGAATCGTTGACGCTGTAGCGGCAATGGCGGACGAGCATCAACCGGTACTGTTGTCACAGGTACTGGAAGCGCTTCGGGTGAAACCGGACGGCATTTATATCGATGGAACCTTTGGGCGTGGCGGACATGCGGCAGCGTTACTGGAAAAACTCGGCCCTGAGGGCAGCTTGCTCGCCTTTGACAAGGATCCCGATGCACTGGCTTATGCGGCCAGTCGGTTTTCCGCCGAGGCGCGTTTGCTGATGCGCGAGGGCAGTTTTGACAATCTGGCGACGGAAGTGTCTGCGCTGGGCTGGCAGGGGCGAGTGGATGGAATCATGTTTGATCTTGGCGTCTCATCGCCGCAGCTTGATGATGCGGAGCGCGGTTTCAGCTTCCAGCAGGCCGGCCCACTGGATATGCGAATGAATCCGCGTGCCGGAATCAGCGCTGCCGACTGGCTGGCGCAGGCGCCGGAGCGCGAGATCGCCGATGTGCTGTGGAAATACGGCGAAGAGCGTTTCTCCCGGCGTATCGCGCGCGCTGTCGTGAATCGCCGGGATGAAGAGCCGATTACCACTACCTCGCAGCTGGCCGGATTGATTGCGGCGGCAGTGCCGGGCCGTGAGCGTCACAAGCACCCGGCTACGCGCAGTTTCCAGGCGATACGTATTTTTATTAATCGCGAGCTGGAAGATCTCGAAGCGGCTTTGCCGCAGGCGGTCGAGGCACTGGCGCCGGGCGGCCGGCTGGCCGTGATCAGTTTTCATTCACTTGAGGATCGTATCGTTAAACGGTTTATTCGTGACCAGCATCGCGGGCCTCAGTTGCCTCCTGACCTGCCGGTGATACCGGAAGCCTATGCCGCGAAGCTCAAGCCTGTCGGCAAACAGATCCGTGCCAGTGAAGCGGAGATTGCGGCCAACCCGCGTGCGCGCAGTGCGGTATTGCGTGTGGCAGAGCGGGTCGCGTGAAGGCGGTGGCATTTCCACTGCTGCTGGTTGCCGTAATTGCCAGTGCCATGGGCGCTGCCTGGTCGCGCCATGAAAGCCGGAAGCTGTTTAACACGCTGCAACAACTCGAGAGTGAGCGCGATGCCATGAATGTCGAATGGGGTCAGTTGCAACTGGAGCAGAGTACTTACACCACGCACGGCAAAATCGAAGCGGCCGCCCGCGAACGCCTGGGGATGCGAAACCCCGGGACAAAACAGGTAATGATTCTGGAGCCATGACACACAAGACACCTATCCGTCGGGGACGACGCCTGGTATTGATCGGGCTGATGCTGGGTGGCTTCCTGGTGCTTGCCGGGCGCAGCGCACAATTACAGCTGGTGGATGAGGCTTTCCTCCAGGAGCAGGGCGATGCGCGCCATTTGCGCGTGGTGCAGGTGCCGGCGCACCGGGGCATGATCGTCGACCGCAACGGTGAGCCGCTGGCAATCAGTACACCGGTACAGTCGGTCTGGGTGAACCCGCAGGAACTGGTTGCTTCGCCCGGTGAACTGTCGCGAGTGGCGGATCTGCTGGCGCTGGATGCAGACAGGCTGCAACGCCTGATCGGTCAGCGCAAGGATCGCGAGTTTGTTTACCTGCGCCGGCATATTCCGCCGGACCGGGCGCAGCAGGTGATGGCGCTGGGTATACATGGTATCTACCTGCAGCGCGAGTACCGGCGTTACTACCCGGCGGGCGAGGTTGCCGGGCACCTGATTGGTTTCACCAATGTGGATGACCGTGGCCAGGAAGGGCTGGAGCTGGCCTACGATGACTGGCTGAGCGGTGAGCCGGGCGCCAAGCGGGTACTCAAGGACGGTCAACGACATATTGTCGAGGACGTGGAGAATATTCGTTCCGCCCGCCCGGGCAAGGCGCTGACGCTCAGTATCGATCGTCGTATCCAGTACCTGGCCTACCGCGAGTTGAAAGCCGCGGTGCGTCAGCAACACGCACGTTCAGGGTCTGTCGTCGTGCTCGACAACCACACGGGCGAAGTACTGGCACTGGCCAACCAGCCCTCTTTCAACCCGAATAATCGCAAGCACCTGAGACCGGACCGGATGCGCAACCGCGCGGTGACGGATGTTTTCGAACCGGGTTCGACGATGAAGCCCTTCATTATCGCCGCCGCGTTACAAACTGGTAAATACCGGGTCGGTACACGTATTAATACCTCGCCGGGCCTGTTTCAGGTCGGTGTGCATACCATTCGTGATATGCATAACTACGGTGTGCTGGATTTGACCGGGGTCATTCGCAAGTCCAGTAATGTGGGAGCCAGCAAGATTGCCCTGTCGCTGAAGCCCGAAACCCTGTGGGAGTTTTTGTCCCATGCCGGCTTTGGCGTATCGACAGGCAGTGGTTTCCCGGGTGAAGCGGACGGCCACCTGGCCAACTACCCGCGTTGGCGCGATATCGACCAGGCGACGCTGGCCTATGGTTATGGCCTGTCCGTGACAGCAATGCAACTGGCCCAGGCGTACAGCGTGTTTGCCAACGATGGCTACCGTGTACCGGTGACCCTGTTGAGGCGCGAGGGGCAACCGGAACACCAGGTGGTTTATTCACCGAAAGTGGCGCGTAGCGTACGCCATATGATGGAGGCCGTGGTGCACAAGGGTGGAACAGCGCCCAAAGCGGCTGTACCCGGTTACCGGGTCGCGGGCAAAACGGGCACAGTGTACAAATCGGTGGCTGGCGGTTATTCAAAAGACCGGTATATTGCCGTGTTTGCCGGCATGGCGCCTGCCAGTCACCCGGACCTGGTGATCGTGGTGATGATCAATGAGCCGCGTAACGGTCAGCACTTCGGTGGCCTGGTGGCCGGCCCGGTGTTCTCGCGCGTCATGGCGGGGGCGCTGCGCCTGCGCAATGTCACGCCGGATGACATTCCGTTGCTGCGCACGCAGTTGCGCAGTCAGGATGGTCCGGCATGATGACGGCGCGTTGCACAGACACAGGCGTATACCTGGTCGACCTGCTGGCGGGACTGGCCGGCGGTGCGGTACCCGCGGATATTGCCGTGCAGGGCCTTGCGGCGGACAGCCGGGCGGTACGCAGTGGCGACCTGTTTCTGGCCTGCAACGGCTTGCAGGCGCACGGTCTGTCTTTCCTGTCGCAGGCCGTTGCGCAGGGCGCGGTGGCTGTCGTGTACGAGCCGGAAGGTGCTACAGATTTTGAACATCAGCTTGCCAATGTCCCGGTGCCGACCTTTGCCCTGCCGGGCCTGTCGCAGTATCTCGGTGTGATTGCGGATCGCTTTTATGCATCGCCTACACGTGAGTTGCATGTCATTGGTGTGACCGGTACCGATGGCAAGACCTCGGTCACGCATTTCATCGCACAGGCACTGTCGACGCCGGGAAAACCGGCTGGCCTGCTGGGCACTCTGGGGTATGGCGTATACGGCGCATTGAACGTGCCGACACACACCACGCCCGACGCCCTGCGCCTGCAGGCCGAACTGGCTGCGCTGCGTGACCAGGGTGTGAAGCAACTGGCCATGGAAGTGTCTTCGCATGCCCTGCACCAGTACCGCAGTGAAGGTATCCATTTTCATACGGCGGTGTTGACCCAGCTCAGTCGCGACCATCTCGATTACCACGGTAGCCTGGACGCTTATGCCGGGGCCAAGCGCCGCCTGTTTCACTCGCCGGGCTTGCAGTGCGCGGTACTGAATGCCGGTGATGCCTTCGGGCGTGAGCTGGCGTCAACACTGGCGAATGATGTGCGTGTGATCAGCTGGCAGGCACAGGCGGGGCCAAAGCCGCTTTCCGGTGATTGGCTGGCGTTGCGTAGGGTGCACGCGCTGCCTGACGGTATTGCCCTGCAGGTGGATAGTTGCTTCGGCGCGCTGGAATTCGAAGCGCGCCTGCTGGGTGATTTCAATGCGGAAAACCTGCTTGCTGCACTCGGCGCCTTGTTGGCGACAGGTCTGTCGCCGGACGATGCCATACAACGGCTTTCCCGGGTCACGACGGTACCGGGACGTATGGAATTATTCCATGCGCCCGGTCAGCCCCGCATTGTCGTGGATTATGCGCACACGCCCCATGCACTGGAAACAGCATTGCAGGCCCTGCGTCCGCATTGCACGGGCAAACTGGTATGTGTGTTTGGCGCCGGCGGTGATCGTGATGCCGGCAAGCGCCCGCAGATGGGCGCTGTGGCGGAACGCGATGCGGATCGCGTAGTTGTCACCAGTGACAACCCGCGTCACGAAACGCCGAAGGATATTATGGCGCAGATTGTTGCCGGTATGCGGCAGCCGCAAAGCGTTACACAGATGGAAGACCGGGCGATGGCTATCGGTGCGGCGCTGTCTGCGTCCACCGAAGACGACCTGGTACTGATCGCGGGTAAGGGGCACGAAACGACCCAGCAGATCGGCGATCAAAAAATACCTTTCAGTGACCGCGACAGTGTCATGCAGTGGCTGAAGGAGCGTGGCGCATGATGACGCTGGCCCTTTCCGAAGCCGCCCGGGTACTGGATGCCGTACAACACGGCGACGATGTCACGTTTGCCGGTCTGAGCACGGACACCCGCAGTCTCGGCAAAGGGAATCTTTTCGTTGCACTGCAGGGGCCGAACTTTGACGGACATGATTACCTGAAACAGGCGCAGCGCCAGGGTGCGGTGGCGGCAACTGTCAGCCGCGTTGTCGAAACCGGCCTGCCG
>JALWRY010000167.1 GCA_027080445.1 Thiohalobacter sp.
ATGGAGCAGGGGAAGGTTATTTTTCTTGATAGCACCTTGGCTATTGATGCAGTTGTTTATGGTTTAAAGCATAAACTGCCACTGGCTGATAGCATCATTTTTGCGACAGCAAAAAAGTTCAGTGCCGTGATCTGGACCCAGGATGCAGATTTCAAAGCATTGCCAGATGTTAAATACTTTCAGAAGGTAAAAGCCACATAACCAATCATTCGAACCGACGATAAAAAATCAGTGCGACTCGATGCTGGAGTTATACATCAACAAGTACATAGGCCGTACAGCGGGTAGCAATGTAAGGAGAAATATCATGCAACAGGAAGAAAAGCTCGGATATTTGAAAATGGCTCTTTACGTATTTGGCGTTATTTTTATTGTCGGTGTGCCGGTAATGATGATGTGGGTCTGGCCTTCGGGATGGGGCTGGACGCCGCCTCAACCGGAATACGAGCAGATGATTATGGGGATTTACATGACATTGGGTGTATTCTTGCTCCGCGCGGCGAAAGACCCCATGGCTAACGCAAGTCTTATCTGGTTCACGATCTGGTCGAGTCTTGTCCATGCCGGCATCATGCTGGCCCAGGCGATGGTTGATGAAACCGAGCAGGCTAATCTGTTAGGTGATATCCCCGCGCTATTCCTGGTGGCCTTTGTGCTCTGGTATTTCATGCCCAGGAAAGCACGGGCGTAGTACGCACAGGGTCCCTGTTTTTCAAGGTTCCCTAGGTCAGTTCCTTGAGCGTATATAACAACTCCAGCGCCTGACGTGGCGTCAGGTTGTCCGGGTCGATGCCGTGGAAGGCATCGACCAGCGGGTGTTCCTCGTCACCGGGGAACAGGTCGATCTGCGGGGTGTCTTTTCCCGCGGATGACGCATGATGATGTGCGCCGGTTTCCAGGGTATGAAGCTGTTTGCGTGCTTCGCTCAAGACCTTTTCCGGAACGCCGGCAAGTGCGGCGACCTGTAATCCATAACTCTGGCTGGCCGGGCCTTCCTTGACGGTGTGCAGGAAGACAATGCGGTCGCCGTGCTCCACGGCGTCGAGGTGGACGTTGGCGATGCCGGTGCATTCTTCCGGCAGGTGGGTCAGTTCAAAATAGTGGGTGGCGAACAGCGTCCATGCACGAATTTCGGCAAGCCGGTGCGCCACCGCCCAGGCCAGTGACAGGCCATCGTAGGTGCTGGTGCCGCGGCCGATTTCGTCCATCAGCACCAGGCTGCGGTCGGTGGCGTTGTTAAGGATATTGGCGGTCTCGGTCATTTCCACCATAAACGTCGAACGGCCGCTGACCAGGTCGTCCGAGGCGCCGATGCGCGTGAAGATACGGTCCACCGGGCCGATGTCGGCTGCGTCTGCGGGGACGAAGCTGCCGACGCAGGCCAGCAACACAATCAGCGCGGTCTGGCGCATGTAGGTGGATTTGCCGCCCATGTTGGGACCGGTGATGACCAGCATGCGCTGGTTGTCGTCGAGCCGGACGTCGTTGGGTACGAACGGGTCGTCGCTGCATTGTTCAATCACCGGGTGACGACCGCCGCGAATCACGATACCGGGTTCGTCGCGCAGTGCCGGGCGTGACCAGTTCAGCCGGTCGGCGCGGTCGGCGAGTGTGGTCAGCACGTCCAGCGTGGCGAGGCCTTCGGCGCAGGCGCTCAACGGCCGCAGGCGTTCCAGCAACTGGTCGAGTAGTTGCT
>JALWRY010000168.1 GCA_027080445.1 Thiohalobacter sp.
CTGCATGACGTGATCAACGAGCCCATCAATAATGGCGAGGTTGGATTCCAGCACGTCGGAGCGCGACATGCCGGGCTTGCGCGGGAAGCCGGCAGTAATAATGACCAGGTCGGAATCACGCATGATCGCGGGGTCGATATCACCGCTGACGCGCGTATCAAAACGCAACAGTGAAGCGGATTGCTGGATATCCAGCGCAATGCCCTGTGGAACGCCGTCGTGAATATCAAGCAGCGCCACTTCACGGCACAACTCTTCCTTGGCGAGGATCTGGGCGGTCGATTCTCCCACCCGTCCGGCGCCGACAATACAGATTTTATGCATAGTCACCTCCCGCACAGACCTGTATTAACTATAGCCAACATTGCGTCAGCCTGCAGCTCAGCGTTTGAAGTGAAGAATCTCGGCGTTTTGCTGCCGGCTTTCGGCAAACTCATCCATCGGGACCGGTCGGCCGATGTGGAAGCCCTGCACATAATCTACACCGCTTTCACGCAGAATCTGCAGTGCTTCCTCCGACTCGACATATTCTGCCGTGGTTTTCATCTTCATCATACGGGCGATTTCACAGATCGACCTGACCATCATGCGGTCAACATCGCTGTCGGCAATATTACGGATGAATGCGCCATCGATCTTGACGATATCGACAGGCAGGTTCTTGAGATACGCCAGGGATGACAAACCACTGCCAAAATCATCCAGCGCAAAATGACAGCCCTTGTCGCGTAGCGCGTGCATGAACTGTGTCGCCAGCGCCAGGTTGGATATGGCCGCGGTTTCCGTTACCTCGAAGCACAGTTTCGTGGCGGGGAAGTCCGAGCTGCAGACACGCTCGAGCGCATAGTTCCTGAACGTCTCGTCGCACAATGACAGGGCGGACAGGTTCACCGAGCACAGTTCCAGTTCGGCAAGCGCCTCCGGGCGCTGTTCAAACCATTTCATGGTGTTGTCGAGCACCCAGTGGTCAATTTTCCCGGACAGGTTGTAACGCTCGGCAACCGGCATGAACGCGCCCGGCGCAATGGTGACATCTTCATCGCGCAAGCGCAGCAGGATCTCCATACGCTGCCCGGCGCCTTTACCTGAACAGGGTGCAATTTCCTGCGCAAACAGGCTGAACGCATGCTTGTCCAGCGCTTCGCTGATACGGCTTGCCCAGCGGCTGTCGCCAATTTTCCCCACAAAGGCCCGGTCGCCGGGACGGAATACATGGACGCGGTTACGCCCTCGTTGCTTGGCTTCATAGCAGGCCGAATCGGCAAGACTGAGAACGTCCTCGACCGAACCCGAACGCTGTACCGGCACCACGCCGACACTCACTCCGATGCTGAAACGCCTCGATTTCCACTGGAAACGGAAGTCCTCGATTTTTTCGCGAATGCGGTTGGCAAGGACCTCGGCCTGGTCCAGCGGACAATGTTCCATCAGGATGGCGAACTCATCTCCGCCAAGCCGTGCGAGGGTATCGCGCGAGCGAATTTTCTGGCTCAATATCGCGGCGACCTGGCGCAACAGTTCATCGCCTGCAATGTGCCCACAGGTATCGTTAATGATCTTGAACTGATCCAGGTCGAGGTAGCAGAGCACATGATGATCGTCCGAACTTGCGCAGGCCATGAGCAGGCGCCGCAAGCGGCTATCAAATTCACGGCGGTTCAGCAGCTTGGTCAGGTCATCATGGGTTGCCTGGTAGGACAGTTGTTTCTGCAGTTCGCGTTGCTCGGTAATATCACGGCACAGGATCAGTAAACGGGGTTGACTGGTATCGGGGTCCAGGCTGACCCGCTGGTTGACCCACAGGATGGAACCGTCTTTTCTCACCTTGCGGTATTCAATGCCGGCCGTTTCAGCCGGATCGGTAAACCGCTCAGTGATATAGGCAACGACACGTTCACGATCTTCCGGATGAATAACCAGGGTGGCCGGTTGCCCGATCAACTCTTCGACTTCATAACCCAGCATGCGCGCGCCGGTACGGTTAATGGATTCGAATACACCCTGCCTGTTGATAATCGAATAGAGGTCGGGGGCATTTTCATACAGGCTCTGGTAGCGCGCCTCACTCGTCCTGCGCGCTTTCTCGGCATTCACCGTGGCGGTGATATTCCTGAAAATGCCTCGGGTCGATACGGCCTCACCATCCCTTATTACGGAACCACAGTCACCTTCGAGGTGGACCGTGTCGCCGCTTTTGGTGACGAATTTGAAATCGATGCGCTTAAATACCTCGCCGGATTTCAGGCGCAAGAATCGTTCCTGGCAACACTGCATACTGTCCGGGTGCAATACATCGGGCAACGTCAGGTGGTTGACCTCATCCACGCTGTAACCCATGGTTTCACGCCAGGCCCGGTTGGTGTACAGGAAACTGCCGTCTTTCGCGAGGCACTGGATCAGGTCACTGGTGTTATCAAAAACATCGAGGTAGCGGTCCTTGCTCTCCTGGAGTTCTTTTGCCAGTCGTAGCTGCCCGTCCCGCTCCCTTGCCTGTCGTATGACAAACGGGATCAGGGCGCATAGCCTGTCGAGCGTAGCTGGTGTATTGATGATGAGTTGATCGAAGCCTTGCTCAAGGCAGCGCAGGGCGATGCTTTCATGACCTGTCCCGGCGAGAAGAATGACGGGAAGGCCGGCACGCTGATATTTTTGCAACAAGGGCTTCAGATCCAGTGCCGACCCATCGGCCAGTTCCAGTTCGCTGACGATGATATCCACCCCGGATTCACCGGCCAGCCAGTCTTCGAGCGCCTGATATCGATCAACGCTGGAAACCTGCCCGAAGCCCGCGTCTTCGAGCGTGTGCCTGACCGCATGACAGGTCGTTTCACGCCCGACAAGCAGTATTTTGAAATCGTGCTGTTTCATGCCGCCAACCACAACATTATTAAAACCCAGTCTAATAGATTATAGTGGCGCGTGTCGCCTGTTCCCTTGCCTGCTTATTTGGCCAAGAATATGCGCAAATATTTTCTTATTGTATCATAGTGATATAGCATATTTACAGATTTCGGTTTAATTCAGGATGGCAAATAATCCAGTCCTATGAAACTCAGCATTGTCATTCCTGCTGTAAACGAAGCCGGAAATATCGAAACATTGCTCACCTCACTCCAGGGGCTACGCCGGCGGGGACATGAAATTATTGTCGTTGACGGGGGAAGCGTAGACGGCACGACCGTAGCGGCCCGGCCCTGGTGTGATCAATGCCTGGTATCGGCGCGCGGGCGCGCCGTCCAGATGCAGGCCGGCGCACATGCCGCACGTGGCGACATCCTGTGGTTTCTCCACGCTGACTCAAGCGTACCGCCCCGGGCCGATGCACTGATTGCGCAGGCACTGGCCAATACGACAGGCTGGGGTGGATTCCCGGTGCGCCTGTCGGGCCGGCAACGGTTGCTGCGGGTCGTCGAGCGACTGATGAATGTCCGTTCACGCCTGTCCGGTATCCTGACCGGCGACCAGGGCATTTTCGTCACCCGCGACCTGTTTGAACAGGTCGGTGGATTCCGCAATCTCTCCCTGATGGAAGATATTGATCTGTCCACCCGCCTGAAGAAGGTGGCGCGCCCGGTGTTTCCGGTCGGTGTGCTCGGAACGTCGAGCCGGCGATGGGAAAGTGGCGGGATCGTGAGGACCATCGTGCGTATGTGGCTACTGCGGGCAGCCTATTATTTCGGTGTGCCGGCGCATTATCTGGCGGCTTGCTATGGAATGGCCATGGATTCCGGCATGCGCCGGAATGACGGGGTCAATAATGACGAGGGCAATGGTGACAACTCTGCTGACTTTCGCTATCCGACGGCCCGTATTATTGTTTTTGCCAAGGCGCCGGAACACGGCAAGGTAAAAACACGTCTTGCTGCAGGCATCGGCGCTGACGCCGCACTTGCGGTATACCGGCAACTGCTGGAACAGACCGTCACGACTGTCGCCGCCAGCCGGCTCGCGCCTGTTGAACTGCATATTGCCGGGGACCCGCAACACCCGTTCGTGCAACTGCTCGCAAGGCGCGCAGGCGCGACTGTCGTTGCGCAGCGGGGGAATGACCTTGGTGAGCGTATGTACTACGCCCTCGATACGGTATTACAACAGGGTGAAAGCGCACTGCTTATCGGCACAGACTGCCCGGTTATGGATGAGACATATCTTGAACACGCACTACAACACCTTGCCGGCGAAACCGAGATGGTAATCGGCCCCAGTGAAGATGGCGGTTACGTGCTGATTGGCGCAACCCGCGCCGAGGCACAGATATTTGACAACATTCACTGGAGTAGTGACAGGGTGATGCAGCAGACACGGGATGCCTTGCATCATACCGGCATACGTTACAGTGAACTTGAAGTCCTGTGGGATGTCGATCATCCTGATGACTACCGGCGCTGGCAGCAAGCCAGTTGCACTCCGGCAACACCTTGACAGTCAATACGGGGAAAAGTATGAGCAAGACACAATCCGACAAGATTCGTCAGAACGTCCGTGAGGCGTACAGCGGGGTTGCCGAAGCCAGCAATACCGGCGATTGCTGCGGTGAAGCATCATCCTGCTGCGGCGTATCGGAAGACGAACAGATCAACGCACTGATTTCAACGCGCCTGGGCTACTCACAGGATGATCTTGACAGCGTGCCGGACGGCGCCGATATGGGGCTGGGTTGTGGAAATCCGCGCGCCATCGCCAGCCTCAAGCCTGGAGAAGTGGTGCTCGATCTTGGCAGCGGCGGTGGCTTTGACGCATTTCTTGCCGCCCGGGAAGTCGGTGACAGCGGACACGTCATTGGTATCGACATGACGCCGGCGATGCTCAGTAAAGCGCGCGCCAATGCCGAGAAGGGCGGCTTCAGCCAGGTTGAGTTTCGCCTGGGTGAAATCGAGCACCTGCCGGTCGCCGATGCCACGGTCGACGTCATTATCTCGAACTGTGTCATCAATCTTTCACCGGATAAATCCCAGGTATTCCGTGAGACCTGGCGTGTACTGAAGCCCGGTGGACGGCTGGCGATTTCCGATGTCGTCGCCAGCACCGAGCTACCGGAGTCCATGCGTAACGATCCTTACCTGCATTCCGCCTGTGTGGCCGGCGCATCACTGATCAGCGACCTGGAAAGCTGGCTGGAAGCAGCCGGGTTCACGCAGATTGCGATTCAGCCGAAAGATGCGTCGCGGGAATTCATCAAGGACTGGGCGCCGGGCCGCGGCATTGAAGACTATGTCATCTCCGCAACGATCGAAGCGGTAAAACCACCGTCAGCCTGAAGCCTCCGGCTTGTTGTCGGTCAGCGATTCGATCAGTGCGCAGCTTCCACCTTCCGCCTCACTTTTCAGGCAGGCATCAATCATGGCGCCAAGTGTTGCGTGTATACGACGCAGGTCCTCCAGGCGGGTAGACACCAGGTCGCGTTTTTGTTCCGCCATGTGTCGGGCGGCACTGCAACACCCGTCATTCAATTGCAACAGTTCGGCAATTTCCTTCAGCGAGAACCCCAGTTCCTGGGCGCGCTTGATAAAATGTATACGCGATACTTCGCGTAGCGGGTAACGCCGGTAGCCCTGCAAGGGTTTCGGTGGTTCCTTCAACAAACCAATCCGCTGGTAATAGCGTACTGTTTCGACATTCACGTCAGCACGCTTTGCCAACATGCCGATGGTCAGGGTTTCGTCCATCACATCAGCACCAGCTCGCACCCGTATGATGGGCGTTGTCAAGCAGCTCACGGAGGTTGGCGTCAATAATGCGGTAGCCCACATTGCCATAGAGCCGTTGGCGGCCTTCATTGAAAATCAGTGTGGGACTACCCGGTATCTGGTAGCGATCACGCGCTTCGGTGTCCCGGTGCAGGCGGGCGTGGGCCTCCCCCGTATCGATCAGTTCATGAATACGATTTTGTGGCAAGTCCAGCCCTGCGCAGACTTCATCGAGCACGCGGGTGCGGGCGATATTGAGTGCCTTCTCAAAGAAAGCGCAGCGTACCCGCCAGAGGAATTCCTCGAACAGTGTTCGATTCTCATAGGTCTTGACCGGGTCGCAGGATATCTCACCGGTTTCCTCCAGCAACTGCAACGCCTTCAGGTACAGGTGGGCGACGGTTGACGAGTGCGGCGGATCATTCAGCCATACCTCGGGGTGCAGCCTGACATGCTCCCAGCGGCTGGCGACCTTGTGCAGGTGGCGATTGAAGCCTTCAAACGACCCGCGTTTTCCCCAGTCCTGCCCGATGCGATCGTGGGCGGCGGCAAACACCGGGATAAACCGGTATTGCAGTGTAATCCGCGTACTGTAGTCAATTTTCAACTGGTCGACACGCACCTGGGCACTATAGGCCCAGATACACAGGACATCGGAAAATAATTCAACCGTCAGTGCCTTCAATATATTGTCTCCAGCTATATCAATCGCCCTGATCAACCGCACCCTGTTTAATCTGGTAACTCCGCCAGATCATGAAAGCCGACGGGATAACCAGCAAGGTCAGGATGGTTGCACTGATCATACCACCGACCATGGGTGCTGCAATGCGGCGCATCACTTCCGAGCCGGTACCTGTCCCGAGCATAATCGGCAACAGGCCGGCGATGATAGCCGCTACGGTCATCATAATGGGGCGCACACGCATCAGGGCACCTTCAACGATGGCCTCGCGCAGCTCCTTCATGTCGACACTGCGTTTTTCACGCCACGCCACTTCCTGGTGACGCCGGTAAGCCTGGTTGAGATAGACCAGCATGAGTACACCAATCTCGACCGAGACCCCGGAAAGTGCAATAAAGCCCACCCCGACGGCAACCGAAATATCATAGCCCAGCCAGTACAGCAGCCAGATACCACCGACCAGGGCGAGTGGCAGGGTGCCAAGAATGATCAGCACCTCGGTAAAACGCCGGAAGTTCAGGTACAACAGCAAGACGATAATACCAAGCGTCACCGGTACAACTGTCGCCAGCTTCTGTTTGGCGCGCTCCATGAATTCATACTGGCCTGACCAGTTGAGTGAATAACCCGCCGGC
>JALWRY010000169.1:0-5393 GCA_027080445.1 Thiohalobacter sp.
TGTTTTCAGTCACCCTGTTCGAGAAAATCCCTTTAAACAAAGACTTTTTCGATACCAAACATATCCTGGAGGATGACATGTTTTCTAACCAACTGAATTTATTCGATAGTTAACCGGACAGTAGTGAGTAAACGTATATACTGTCAAACATATATTTATGTCTTTATCCATGACCTTGAAACCCCCATTCTTAATGTTTCCTTAAGCTGGATCTTCTAAGCTGAGACTGAATTGACTCAGGTGAGACATGATATGTTCAGGAAATCCGGTTATCTATTGGTTGCATTGATACTACCTGTGACTATTTATGCAAGCGGGAACAACACTGCTGATGTATTACCCCAGCAGGTCAAACAATGTGACCGCTGTCATAGTGAGAATTCTACGGTCAGGTCTATTGCTCCATCCCTGGACGGCATGTCAGAACCTTACCTGGTCGAACAGCTGGAGAATTTCAGACAGGCAAGACGCGGCGCTGATTCAGCTGATCCATATACCCTTGAGATGAGCCAACAGGCGAAAGCGCTTGACGAGGAACAAGTCGCACGTCTTGCGGATTATTATGCCGGGCGAAAACGCCTTCCATCAACCGGGACTGTGCCGGGTAATGTCGGGCATGGCGAACAGTTATACAAAGAAAAGTGCGGAGGCTGTCACTCCAGCCTGTTCGGCCGTTTTTTCACCCGCAGTCCGCGCATCACACATCTCAAGGCTTCCTATATTCTCGCAGAACTAAGCGAATTCGCCACGGGCGAAAGACGCGTGAAGCACGATAGCAAACACAAACTGAAGATGGTGGCGGTTGCCAAACAACTCAATGACGTGGATCGGGCCGATATTGTTGCTTATATAAAAGCCGCTCCCACGCATTGATCACACGAGGATCCGTCCGAGATAAAACGCAGCAGGCGGACAATCTCGTAACTTATTGATTTATTGGTGCCGGAAAGAGGAATTGAACCCCCGACCTTCTCATTACGAGTGAGCTGCTCTACCGACTGAGCTATTCCGGCAATGGGATAATGTCCCGGTAAGCTGGCCAGCGTCCGGGCACCTTGGCCAGCGAAGGCGCATCTTACCCTGTCAGCAACAGTTTTTCACCCCCGAAAAACCGCTCCGATTCAACCAAATATCCCTTTCAGCATATAGAAAAAGATAATGGCCAACAGGCCACCGGCGGGCAGCGTGACAATCCAGGACATGAAAATGTTGCGAATTACCGTCATGTTCAGTGCTTCCATGCCACGCGCGAGGCCGACACCGAGTACAGCCCCGACCAGGGTATGCGTAGTGGACACCGGCAAGCCGGTTCCCGAAGCCAGCACCACCGTAGTGGCCGCCGCCAGTGTTGCGGCAAAACCCCGGCTTGGCGTCAGCTCGGTGATGTTGTTGCCCACGGTGGCGATCACGTGCTTGCCGAACATGGCCAGACCCAGCACGATGCCCGCGCCTCCCAGGAACAGCACCCACATCGGCAACAGGGACTTCGAGGCCACCTCACCGCCGCTTTGCACAATACTGACTACGGCCGCCACCGGACCGATTGCATTGGCGACATCGTTTGAGCCGTGGGCGAAGGCCATCGCGCAGGCCGTTACGATCATCAGCACGCTGAATACCCGCTCGACATTGGTGTAGTGAAAATCCTTGTCGACTGAGGGATCGAGCTGGATGCGATTCACGTAATAACGGCCAATGAAAAACATCGCCAGCCCGATGGCAACAGAGTAACTGAAATTTTCCAGCGGGGTATTTTCCAGCCCGACATGTTTCAGGCCTTTCGTGAAAGTCACCAGCGAGATAATAAAACCTACCATAAATATATAGTACGGCACGTATTTCTTGGCGTTACGGAACGGCTCCTCGGTATTGAGTATCAGGTTCTGCACGCTGCGAAACAGGGTATAGGCAATAAAACCGGCCAGCAGTGGCGAAACCACCCAACTGGCAACAATCGAGATTACCTTTCCCCAGTTCACGGCATCCACACCAATGCCGACCATGGCAAAACCGACGATAGCGCCAACAATGGAATGGGTGGTGGAAACCGGCCAACCGTTTTTGGATGCAATCAGCAACCAGATACCCGCCGCCAGCAGGGACGCCAGCATGCCGTAAATCAGCAACTCCGGCGTGGCCGACAAAACGTGGGAATCGATAATGCCCTTGCGGATCGTTTTGGTCACCTGTCCGCCGGCGAGTATGGCGCCGGCAAACTCGAACACGGCGGCGATCATCACCGCCTGTTTGATTGTCAGCGCTTTGGAACCGACCGAGGTCGCCATGGCATTGGCCACATCGTTGGCGCCTATACCCCAGGCCATGAACAGGCCAAAGACACCGGCAAGGATCAGGAAGACCGCACCATAGGCCACAATAATATCCATGTGGTCCCCCTATCGCGCCAGCATCAATTGCAAACGGCTGCCCACACGCTGGGCGCGATCGGCCACCTCACCGGTCCAGTCAATAATCCGGTACAGGAACATGATATCGATCGGGTCGAATTCTTTCTCCACGGCAAAAATCTTGTGGCGAATATCGGCCTGGAGATTGTCGGTGTCGCTCTCAATGGAATCCAGCTTGCCGATCATCCTGACGACCAGTTTGACTTCCTGGCCACTGAATCCTGTCCCTACCAGTTCATCCAGTTCGTTAATCGCGCGGCTGGCCTGTTCGCAGGCATCCACGCAACGCTGGACGTATTTCATGTAATCATCGTGAATAATCTTTGGCAGAACCATGTGCCGCCCCAGTATGACACCGGCGATATCCTTGGCGCGGTTGGCGATGGTGTCCTGCATGGTCAGCACTTCCAGCAGGTCGCGGCGCGATACGGGCATGAACAGCCCTTTGGGCAAGTGGAGGCGAAGCTGTTTCTTCAATACATCCGCTTCTTTTTCCAGATCGGAAATCTGCTTCTGTATCTTCGCGACCTGGTCCCAGTCTTCCCGGATCACGGCCTCGAAAAGCGGAACCAGTTTTGATACGCAGGCCATAACTTTCGCCATGTGCTGCTGCATGGGCTTGACAGGTGAACTGCCAAAGATCCCGGACATGTAACCACCACCCGCCATACTCGTTTCCTCCCGACGTTATTACGCGGAAAACAGCTGCGCAAAGCGATACGCTCCGGGCGCATTCTAGCGTCAGGTTTTCAGGATTGCATGGAAATAATGTGTCAGTCGAGCGGACGGACGCGAATCACGACGTCCACACTCTCCAGTTCCGTGCCGGCAGGCAGCTCCGGTAACGGTTCGGTCAGTACGCGGTGCAGGGCAATATCCGACAATTCACCGGTGGCGGTATTGTAGACGTGGTGGTGGGGCGCGCTGTTGGTGTCGTAGAACACCCGGCTGGGGTCGATGATCACTTCGCGCAGGAGGCCTTTATCGGCAAACAGACCCAGCGTGTTATACACGGTCGCTTTGGAGACCGGTTTACCGGTACGGTTCACCTTTTCCAGCACCTGATCCGCGCTGAGGTGCTGGCTCCCTGTCAGCAATACCTGGGCGATACGCAATCGCTGGCGGGTCGGCTGAATGCCCGCTTCCCGCAGTTGCTCCGCGGCAGAGGCTTCATCCAGCAAACGGTGTGGGGACAGATCATTCATACGGGCAAGTATACGCTGGCAATTTAGACAAAGTCCAGATTGCCGGCGCCGGCTATTTTACTGACGCGACTTCAGGCAGGTAAGGCGCCACATCGATTGCCGCCTGTCGACCGGTCAACTGGTCGGCCAGCAACCGGGCGGAGCCGGGCGCCAGCACCACCCCGTTGCGGAAATGCCCGGCACACACATACAGGTTGGACAGCTCGGGGTGTGGCCCGATAACCGGCACCCCGTCCGGGCTTCCCGGCCGCAAGCCTGCCCAGTGGCACTCGATGGGCAGGTCTTTCAGCGTGGGTAACAGCGAGAACGCAGACTGACAGAGCGACTCAAACGCTTCCCGCGTGGTGTGTTTTTCAAATCCCGTATATTCCAGTGTACTGCCGAACAACACCCGGCCATCGCGCCGTGGTATGGCATAACGGCCCTCGTGCAGGGTGATACGGCGCACCAGCCCGGGCGGACCACGGAACAGGATCATCTGACCGCGCACCGGCTGGATCGGCAGACTGAGACCGGTGTCCTTGAGCAATCCGGCGGTCCATGCGCCACTGGCCACGACGAAAGCATCCGCCTCGATATCCCCGCCTGCTGTGCGTACCGCCCTGATGCGCCCGGCTTCCATGACCCAGCCCAGCGCCGGGCGGTTAACATGCATTTTGGCGCCGGCGTGATCCAGCGAAGCGCGCAAGGCGCGTGTCAGGCGTGGATTTCGCACCTGGCCGAGTCCAGGCATCCAGACGCAATCCTGCAGCGCCACGCCAAGTTGTGGCTCCAGCTGCATGGCGCGTTCGGCACTGACCGGTTCCAACTGAACATCAAAGCGCCCGGCCCAGCGTACAGCCTCGGCCATATCGTCCAGCCCGCTGGTCAACAGTCCGGAAATTTCCAGTTCCGGGTCGATGCCGGTTTCCCCGGCCAGGGCCTCGCACAGACCGGGATAGGCGTGCTGGCTCATGCGCGCCAATTCACTCACTGCATCGGGATAACGCCAGGGGTAGAGTGGCGAGAGAATACCGCCACCGGCCCAGGAGGACTCCTTCGCCGGTTGACGCCGTTCCAGCAGGGTCACCGACAGGCCTGCCGCCATCAGTTCCCGCGCCGTGAGCATACCGATAATCCCGGCGCCGACAATAACGACATCGTTCATGCGGGCCACCGGGAACAGGCTAATGGTGTTTTACCCGGCTCAACGACGCCAGCAATCCGCGCCGGCATAAGGCGCCAGGGTGACCGGCCCCTGCGCCGAGATCGCGAATATACCGCACGCATCGCCTTGCTGGGCGCCACGCGGGCTGGCCAGGGCCAGGAAATCACCGGCGCTGCTGCGCAGGATGCGCAGTCCGTAGTAATCGTCCGGTGATGGCGTAGCGCCCCCGTCAAGTTCGGCAGGGCGCCGGGCATAGGCCGGGTGTGTGGCACGCCAGCGCAGTTGCGCGAGCTGCAATTGCAGTAACGCCGAGATAGCGTCTGTGCGACGCGCCCTGGCCACATAGCCGCGGTATGAGGGAACAGTAATGGACGCGAGTATCGCAACAATGGACAGTGTTATCAGCAGTTCGAGTAGGGAAAAACCCGGGGTGGCGGACCGATACATGATGCAACTCCTTTTGCCGTTCGTGTCACCGGAATCAGCCGCAATCCTTGCGCGCTGAACCAAACCGACTATACTCGGCGACACAAAATGGAACAAGTCAGAAACCTTGAGGAACCGTGTCATGGACGATACGAAGCACAGGGGCTTTTCGCTTGTCGAGTTACTGATTACGCTGGCGGTCATCGC
>JALWRY010000169.1:5403-24706 GCA_027080445.1 Thiohalobacter sp.
TGCCAGCGAACTCGCACGCGCCCGCAACCACGCCATTACCCACCAGCAGGCCAGCTATTTTTCCCTGCAACGCGACGGTGCAGACTGGTGTTTTGGCTGGGGGGTCAATCGCGACTGTCGCTGTCACGCCATCCCGGCTGAGAACACCTGCACGACAGGAACCGGCGAAACCACGCAAATACACCGTTTTCGGTCCGGCGACTATCCCGGCATTCACTTGCGCCTGCCCGGTGCAAACAGCACCGGGAGACAGCTGCGCTTTTCACCGGTACGGGGTACAGCCACCGCCGCTTCCATTATCCTGACGAACCGGCAGGGTGAACAGCATGTCATCGTCAGCCCGTTGGGGAGAATACGCCGTTGCACGGTCGGCGCTACGGGGTACGCACGATGTTAATGGTAAGGTCCCAGTGTGGCATGACGCTGGTTGAACTCATGGTGGGCAGTGTGATTTCACTGATTGCACTGGCCACCGTGGTGACCGTTTACAGTACAACAGCGCGGCACGCCGGCCGACAACTCCGGGAAGCTGATTTACGCCAACAACTCACCGCAATTTCTGCCTTGCTTGCGAAAGACCTGCGGCGCGCCGGTTACCGGAATTTCGATCCACGTGTTACGCCGGTTTCGGACAACCCGTTTACGCAAGCGGGGAACCGGCTTCGACTCGGCGCAGTGGATCAACAACCCGCCGACTCCTGCATCCTGTACAGCTATGACCTCGATGCCGATGGCCGGGTGGGAACGGGACACTGCCCGCTCCGTGGCTGCGACAGGCTGTCGGACGGCGACAACGTCGAGCAATTCGGTTTCCGCCTCAAAAATGGCAAGGTGCAGTCACGCTATGGGGGCCGTGTGTTTACCTGTGACCGTGGCAACTGGCAGACGCTGACTACCGCGAACGTCATCATCGATGCACTGCATTTCATACTACACACCGACTGCATCAATCTGGCGGAACGCGGACAGGCCTGCCGGGACGATACGCCTGCGCTGGAACAACGCGCCGTGGAATTCCGCCTCAAGGGACACATCCGGGGACGCAATGTGATTGCGCTTGAGCTCTCCCGGTGGATTCATATTCGCAATGACCGACTTGTGGAACCGCTACCATGAGTCCTTGCCCGGCAAGATCGCGATTCATACAACGCGGCGCCGCCACGCTGCTCATTGCGCTGGTGTTAATGATCGCACTGACCGTCATCACACTGTCCGTGGCAAAAACCCGCGTGAACGAGGCGCAGGTCAATATCAACCAGCAATGGCAGGCGCAGTTGTTCGCCAGCGCAGAATCGACACTGGAGGAAACCCTGCCACAGCTATCAACACTGACCGGCTGGACGGTGGACCCGGTTTCCGGCGAAGCGCACTACCGGGTAACCCGCCGGGGGAACGATCCACAGATTGAATCGGTACTGACGCTGAGGCGCTCACCACCCCCACAGCGTTTTGTCGACATGCAGGCGCGCGCACAGCGCAATGACAAGTCCGGGTTTACCGTACAAATCAGTCAACGCGTTCGACAGCTCACCATACTCTCGCCCATGGCGGAACTTGCCCCACCCCTGATACTCGCTGGCTGCCCATCCTCGTTTCCACGCACGATGCACATTTACCCCCGCTACGCCGACAGCGACCGGGCCGGCAACGCGGTCTGGCTGACGGAGAAAGCACCCTGCCCGGGGCTGGGCCGGGCCGATCTGCACGGGGGCGCTGTGACACGCCGCGAGGTTTCCGGGGCGTTACGCGATGCCATGTTCACGCTGGACCGCGAGGCCTACGCCGCCCTGGCGGAACGGGACCGGGCACTCCCACCCGGGCAACGGCAATACTGGCTGGTACAACCTCCGGACCTGGATCGTGGCCACTGGTCACGCAGTGTCGGTACCCTGAACCGGCCTGTGCTCCTGTACTTTCCCGCCGACACCGGTTGCCCGGTATTCGCCGATGGCGTCCAGGTTTACGGGGTGGTATTCATTGAATCGCCCTGCAAGGCGCCACTTGCGGAAAACCGCCTTGAAATCAACGGGACACTCATTATCGACGGGCCGGCGCCACTCGCCGGCAATATACGCCTGGCAAACCTGCAAACGCTGGAGCCGGCATATCCCTGGTTTGCCTTCCCAGTGTTACATAATATCCGTGTTCCGGGCAGCTGGAGGGACTTCTGATGCCCCGGACCAGCCATGGATTCAGCCTGATCGAGGCCATGATATCGGTACTGGTACTCAGTATCGGTCTGCTCGGACTGGGGCAACTGCAGGCCAGGCTCTACCTGGCTTCCCGGCAGGATGCCGAACGCATGTACGCCGACCTTATAAGCGCTGAACTTTACGAGAAATCAGCAAGTTATGCACTTTCCACGCTGACTGGCAGGCTTCCGGCAGAGGCCCGTCGCCGCGGGCCGTCGACGCTGTACCACATCACTACACAAGCCACCCGGGATGCACAGACCCTCCACACCCGTATTTCGCTCCACTGGCCGGTTGCCGGCACCAGCACCGAAACTGTCACAAGCAGCCTGTTCGACCGGGCAAGCCGCCCGTTTGATACGCGTTGGCTTTTAGAGCAACACTAAAAATGTACTGATCCTACGGCTGAATATCACCAACAC
The DNA here is from genome assembly GCA_027080445.1 of Thiohalobacter sp. Lineage (GTDB taxonomy): Bacteria > Pseudomonadota > Gammaproteobacteria > DSM-19610 > DSM-19610 > Thiogranum. The sequence goes on from JALWRY010000169.1 coordinate 8,018, forward strand.
GTGGCAACCGTGCCGTTGGCCTGTCCTTTTTGCAAAAGATTTGTCAAGGTAAGGTTGCCACAGGAGTCGCCCGCCTGTGCACCTATCGGTGTTGCGGTCAACAGGTAGGTCGTGTTTGTTGCATTGAAACCGCCAATCGACAGGTTGTAGGTAGGCGCACTTCCTCCATCGACAGGACATGTCGCTGGCGCAAAAACCCCTGCAGCCAATATATCCCGGTAACTGTTTCCGTTTTTTGAAAAGTCTCTTTCCATCGCGCTTGCAAGCTGCATTAGTCCGGCCTCACAGTTGGTGCGCCGGGTTTTCTGCATCTGACTGGTATAGGCGGGGTAAGCAATAGCAGCCAATATCCCGATAATGGCGACCACTATCATCATTTCAACCAAGGTAAATCCGTGTGACGCATCATTTGTCATAGTACTCACCCTATCCGTTAACGATCCAGTTCTATTGAATACCCGTGCTTTACTTTCCAGCTTGCAGGCAACACCCATATCGTATCAATATAGGTTCTTCCCTTACCATTGCCCCTGCCAGCCGGGTAGAATCCGACCTTGACACCTGGCCTAATGGAACTCAGCCGCCCTTCCCTGCCTTTCTTCAGATACACATGAACATCATCAGCCAGCTGGAAAACTCGATCATCCACCACCAGCAAATGGCTACTACTGTCAAATGAATCGACTTCGCCTGAATAGCTGAAATTTCTTCGTTCTGCAGAAGTAGCCATACTGGCTGCTACGATCAGCACACAGCTCATAAGAAGCCTTTCACTTACTTTAAATTTTTTCATATCGGCAATCCTGATTTTTTCTATCAAATCGTGCGTAATGCCCGCACATCGGTTTAAGGAGTCAGTTCAGTCCACGACATACGTGAAGGTGGTGTCGGAGGCGTTGGCTGAACATTGTCAATCTGTAAGGCGCCACTGGAGTCCGCCGTGACTCGTTTGTTGGAAATAAACCGACTTTCGGCTGGAACACCACTCGACTCTGTTCCAACAACCATTTGGCCACCAGACTGATCACTGAGGTCAAAAACGCCATCATTATTGACATCAATCGGCTCAAACGTTGGCGCACCGCCGGTAAGCAGATCAACCGCCATCAGCCAGCCTGAACCGCCAACACTACACAGATTGCTGCTTGATGATGCGGGAATCACTGTATTAAAGAATACAATCGAGCCAAATGCCAGTGGGCTGGTTACTGAACGCTCTCCGGCAATGTTCTTGAAATCAATATACCAGCCTTTCTCTGTCGTCGAGTAATTCACAGAGTTTCCGCTAACCAGCCGTATTCTACCCAGACTCGGATCCTGCTTAATGGTAAGCGTTTGTTCGGTTAGAGAGTTACGATCAATATCGCTTTTACCTGAGTCCCACACTCCGTAGAATGATTGCAGTTGTGTACTGGCATTATCGCTCTGCGTCAAATACTGGCCAGTACCAAAGAACACCAACAGGTTGGGAGCCGTAGCGATTGCACCCTGATGTGGATGCAATTCAACATCCGGCTCAACCGTAATCGGCTGACGATTACTTTTGCTACACGGCGTAGCAGAGCAGGCTTTGAACAGCGGGGTGCCTGAATATGCTGTCACCCACTTTGCCGTATCCGTCTTGTCCGTAACATCAAATGCCCAAAGGTTACCATGCAGATCGCCAGCATAAATTCGGTCAATCATTCCATCACTATTCAAATCAACAAGCTTTGGCGTCGCAAGGCCATTACAATCGCTGGCGGCATTGCCACAGTCCTGGCTAGCGCTATCTAGCGTACCAACCCCGGTATCTATGATTATTGGAGAAGTGATATTACTGCCATCAAGATAGAGAATAAATAATTTGGCGTGTCCATCGCCGTTGGGATCGTTATTGTATCCATTACCGAAAACAGCAGCCCATTTGCCATTATTCATTTTTCCGATACGGATATCGCTGAAAGTGAAACCAAGGTCTTTGTTGGTGAATTCCCACAACACTTCGTTGGCCGCATTGCTTGCCAGCGCGGCGGGATCAGTAACATCAATGGCAAAAATGCCTTTTCCACCACCGCGAAGGGCGCCAACAAGAATACTATGCCATGCAGCTCCGCTACCCGTATCAATATAGGCGTCCTGCACTGTTGGCGACAAGTCCAGGTAATAACGATGCACATAAGTCGGATCACTCAGATAGGGCAGACCTTCACCAGGTTTTGTTGAGTACAGTAGACCTGGTATATAAGCAAACACCTCTTTACCGTTTGCATCGAGTGCGTGAAGCATGCCGTCATTAGCACCAACATAGGTCATACCAGGCCGTGATTTGTTAGCAATTGCAAATGTTGAGTAGGGTGCTGTTGGCTCAATAGCGTCCGGATAAGGTGTTGATGGCGGCCCAACAAAGAAGGGGCTGGAATGAACGATATCACCCAACGCACTGGCGCGCTGGCGCAGTGACTTATTGGTGAATTTCTTGCCATTGGGATCTGTTCCCGAGGAAGGGTAACGACAAACACCTGTTGTACTTGAGATCTCACAGTTGCGATCGCCGCGAATGAAGCCCAGCCGGGCCATGCCGCTTGCAATCGTATCCTGACTACCACTACTGTCAGTACGCAGATCAGCCTTTTCTGCACTGTTCAATGAAGCCCAGTTAAAGTCCACGCCAGGCGTTGCCGCACTGCCAAAGGTAATCAGCTGTCGTGAAGCAGGTGTTCTGATATCAATATCATCTGACGCTTTCCATGCTGTACCACTGACACTCGCAACGCCAGTCGACGGGTTGATGATGATGTTCTTCGCCAGCAAATCGCCGGACCAACGAGACGAGTTAAAAGTCGCCTGAAAGATACGTGTGCCAGCCTGTAGACTTGTTGAGTTGAAACTAACAGCTGCAGCGGTACCTGTTCTGGCCTGAATATCGGCAATATACTGGCCGAGAGAGTCAATAAGGCTCTGCGGGTCTTTCGCACTAAGAAACTGTCCTCGACCGTTGAATGCTGCATGCCGCATATCGTCTACTGTTTCTATCGCATTGGGCGTTGGTGTTGGCCAACCTGTAAATCCTGGCTCACCTGGGAATTGCCCTGGTTTCAACCTGCCATCGACGCCAAAGCCGACAGTGTAGGTCACCATATGCTGAGCATTATTTTCATCTACACCAGCAATAGTTGGCACCTTATTCGCAAGCGACGATGACAAATCAGTCTCGTAATACTTCATAGCAACATCGGCAAGAGTATCACTCACATTATCGGCATAGAGCCCTCCGTCAAATGCGCTGGTGTTATCGCCATCTGTGTTTCCGACAGAAGGAGAATTACCGTTCCATTGTCCATCCGACATAAGGATGGTAAAGTTTTGCTGGCATTCACCACCATTTGCAGCTGACTGAATTGGAGAGCTCCCCCAGCTTGTCTGAGTACCTTGATAATATTTACCTACGCGTTTCAGGGCTTTACGCAAGGGAGTACCATGCAAGGAGTTAATATTGAATAAACTCTTGAGAAGATTTTTCTTGTTCAATGCAGCTGTCGGGTTAACCGGAGTCGTTACATCATCAATATTTGCAATGAGTGAAAAGATATCCTGATTATTACCAGTAAGACTGTTATCATTTCGGCCATTGATAGTGGCCAGCCCCACTCGCGCCGTTGAGTCTGCAATAATTTCTGAAAGAGCACGCTTAACTACATACTCACGTTTACGGTAATACGTATACCAGTTGGCGTAGTTTCGCTGAGAATTGGGGTTTGTGGCAGTTCCAACCAACGGCAGGGTATTGACAGCAACACCACCAGCAAGTGAAGATACATCACCACATTCATCAGTGGCGCTGGCTGGGTCTCCGCCCCACCAAGCTGGGTCTGCCGGGCCATCATATGCCTTGTCCCCATCTGCATCATTCCACTTCCAGTAGTAGTGGTCACTGATATTGACAGTCGATCCCGGAATATAAGGATTAGAACGCGCAGTGGCGAGTGTCATATTGCCATATGCAGCACCACTACGATCAACGCCGAGCCAAGGCGTATATGTCACTGTTGGGTCGTAAGCCATAACATTGAAACCACGACAAAACAGGCGCGCAAGTCGACGATTCCATTGCGAACCATAAAAGGCTGGAGGATTATAGTCGGTAGAAGAACTTAGAATTGCGTTACCCGGATTGTAGGTACCATCATTCAAAATATCCTCCCAGTGCATACTTCCTGAATCATCAATCATAAAAAATATATTAGGTTGAACCGCCCCACTCTGAAGAAACAACGGACTGCTTGCCAGCTTTCCAGGCGATGCCACTGCAGGTGAGACCAGGCTATATGCCACCAGAACAATGGCCATATACACAACTACAGTCTGGCTTTTAATATATCGTTTTATCGTGTTCATCGTCTTACCCTCAGAACGAAACCATTCCTGACAAATAGACTTGTCATAAACGCTAAATTAGTGACATCTTGAAACTGCTTTGCAATATGTAATGTGCAGTCGGCGCATTACCCTCACCCCATCCAATCGCTGTTATCCTGAATGCATACTGACGCGAATCCTGTTTTTTAAGACTATAACTTACCGGCGCACGACCAATACGCCCCATATACTCAATAATAAAGCGTGGACGCTGAGACACACCGGGTAGATTGCTAACCTCCACCGTACTTCCAGAAGCCAACCAGCTTGCGTCATCGAAGAAATCAAAAGTCCCTGGCAACTTATAGTCTTTTACCCCGGTGGCAGGTGCGAGCTCAGAATACATACCAGCAACAGGCGTTGTTGCATTGAAATTCGTCATGAGATCAGAAACGCTGGTGATATTTGAGGCCAGAAACGTCTCACCTGCTCGCAATGCGGCTTCTGCGGCCTGGAATGCAATCTGGCGCTGATTGTTATTGTTCGCCATACGCTCCTGTAATGTCGTAGACCCCATAGACGATACGCCAAGTATCGTCATCACAAGCAAAATAAGCAGGCTTACCACAAGAACTGCGCCGCACTGTTCACCACCAGGCTTATGAGACATCAAATTTTTCACGTAATTTTCCATACATGTTTCTCCCGCCTACGCAGAATTCATCCACCGCGATTTCGCAGTCGTACCGTCGTTGTGAATGACTTGTTGTACATACCACCCGGTACGTTCTGCACTGTATTCAATACTAGCGTCATACGTACCGCTACAACCTGATTCCAGGCTCCTGCGAGCATTTCATCAGCACGCAAATACTGATCAACACCTTGCGTGCCATCAGTATCCACGCCATAGAGAAATTGCATATCCTGCACACCCTCGACCAGCTCATTTGACTCTGTTCTGTTTGCACAGCTATTGCTATTTTGAAACAATGAAGTCCCGTTACCGGACATACTGTTACAGATTTCATAAGTCGTTGTGCCTACACGGGTAGCCGTCGCCACAGAAGCTAGCTCAGAGCCAAACCTGTTCTGAAGGTCACCAGTGTCATTTTCCTGACCGATATTTGCCCCGGTTGTGGCTACAACACCTGCAGCATGCTCTATAATTCCACCGCTGGAAGAGGGATCGTTAGTAATCATAAACACAGCAGCAGTTGCACAATCACCCACAGCAAGCAGGTCAAACTGCTTAAGCGATCCGTAGACCTGGCTTGCCGAATCCAGGTTTATGGGTGAGACCGCTGAAGGCATCGCCTTGGTAACGCGTATCCCGCCATCGCTTCCTGCCTTATGAATGGTGATCGTGTCACTTCCTCCCGGGCCTGTGCCATCAGTACCAAATATTGGCGCAGAAAAGTCGTAGATAGAACCAGCCAACTTGCTCTTTAAATCATTTACGAACAGACCTTTCGGGGTCTCGCTGTCGAGACAGCCAAGATAACCGGCAGCACTTATATCTGTCGTAATCCGCCCTAGCGCGAACCGAGCATTTTCCTGTAACCGGGAGTTCCCTTCTTGCGCCAGGAACGTATTTTTTGTGCCACTGAAGATTTGTATAACCCCAGCCATCAGCAACAAGCTGATAAGCATTGCGACCATCAACTCGATTAACGATAAACCGGCCATGGGATATCCAGCTGATTTTCTCATCGCCGTTAATTTAATCTTTGAGCGTTTCATATTCATCACTATGGCTGCGTGGTTATTGTCAAACAACGTAAATCTGCCGGATCGTCCGGATTACATCCTTTACCAGTTGCACCATTGCGCGCCTCATCCCAGCGCACTGTGATAGTAAACAACCCTCCCCCCAGATCGGTAATATCACCCTGACCTGCCGGTAAGCTCTGCAACAAATTATTCCATTCAAATGTATCGTTCCCGACAGTTTCTACCGGCGTACATGTGGCAGTGATACAATTACCATTCCCTGCTGCGGGTGTAGCACCAGGATATATTGAAACCTGTGAAGGGTTTGCGCGCATACGATCAGCCATATCAGCCGCAATATAACCTGCCCGTGTCAGCATGGATGCATCATTGTTATTACGCAGGCTGGTCGCCTGAAGACTGGCAAGCCCTAAAAGCCCGATAGACAGGACAAGAACAGCTACCAACACCTCAATCAGTGTAAATCCACTGTGATTGTGAAATTTCGTCTGTAATTTTATGTGAAACATAAGTCTCATCCTTACGTATTAACTACACACATACTGACTATTCAAACTGACACCGCCAGTCGCCATAATACGTATCTGTCGCCCGGTCTCTCCAGTTCGATCATCACACAAGGACAACCTTACATTAGGATTATTTACGGAACCTGTTGCGTCAATTACAAAACTACTGACTGCGACACTTGGTGTTACTGTAATGTTATTTGGTAACGGCTCCACTATGCGCAAGACTTCGCCGGCATCAGGTTGTCCGTTCCCATTCTGGTCAACCCAGGCTACCCACCCCAGACGCCAGTCAGTCTCACCGGTACATGTCGCCTGATCATTACTCACGCACAAACCAGCATTTCGGCCTCGTTTTATCGCCTCATTGCGCACAATATTCAGTGATGAGGTAAACGTATTGGTTGCCGCAACAAGCCGATTATTCAAGATAAGATCGCGCATACTGGGCACGCCTATCGTTAGCAAAATCGCGGCTATGGCCAACGTGACCATAAGTTCAACAAGAGTAAATCCGCATGATCTTTTCATGATGCTACACTACGTCCATTCAAGCGATTCAGTAAACTCTATTCCGACAAACGGCGAAAATTACACGATACACGGTAAAATTCGCCTTATTCGAACCCGCCCTTTTCCAGGTGGCAATCGAAACATCAACGATCTATCGGACAGCACAAATTGTGACCGCATTAACAAAAATTGTTCTTTGTGAGGCAACCGAACAAAAATACCGGGGCGGGTAAAAATCCCGCCAGTACATGGTATCGGCAAGCTACAATCAGAATTTAGGGCAGAACGCCCGGTGTATCATTTTGTGTTTTCTACTGAATCCCGCAAGGCCTTCGGCATGGCGAACGTAATGCTTTCCTCGCGGCCGGCCAGTTCCTGGACACTGGCCGCGCCCCAGGCCTCAAGGCGGGCAACTACCTGATGAACCAGCACTTCAGGCGCTGAAGCACCCGCCGTCACGCCAACCCGGGCTTTATCCTGCAGCCAGTCCTGCTCGATCTGATCCGGGCCATCGACAAGGTAGGCCTTCATGCCCTGCTGTTCAGCAAGCTCGCGCAAACGATTTGAATTGGAACTGTTCGGCGAACCCACCACCAGCACAACATCAACCTGTGCCGCCAGCTGGCGCACGGCATCCTGACGATTCTGGGTTGCATAACAGATATCGTCCTTGCGCGGCCCTTCAATAGCGGGAAAGCGCGCGCGTAGCGCATTGATGACTCTTGCCGCATCATCCATCGACAGGGTAGTTTGCGTAACATAACTGAGATGCGTTTCATCACGCACAACAAGCTGTTCCACGTCATTGATATCTTCAACCAAATAAATCTGTCCCCCGGAGGAAGCATCGTATTGCCCCATCGTCCCCTCGACTTCCGGGTGCCCCTGATGACCGATCAAAATACATTCACGCCCATCACGGCTATAGCGCGCCACTTCCATATGCACTTTGGTCACCAGGGGGCAGGTGGCGTCGAACACTTCCAGGCCACGCCGTCTTGCCTCTTCCTGCACCGCAAGCGATACGCCGTGGGCACTGAAGATGACCGTGGCGCCGTCCGGTACTTCGTCGAGTTCGTCGACAAACACGGCGCCCCGCTCACGCAGATTGCCGACCACATAACGGTTATGCACCACCTCGTGACGCACATAGATCGGTGCGCCGAACAGATCAAGCGCACGCTCGACGATATCGATCGCGCGATCTACCCCGGCGCAGAAACCACGTGGATTGGCCAGTAATACTTGCATAAAGTTTCCTGTAATGACTTCCGTACTCTCAACTACCACCGTCATCCCGGTGCTTTACGCCTCATCAAGTGGCGGGTACTCTACGTCGAGGATTTCCACTTCAAAGATAATCTCACGGTCCGCCAGAGGGTGATTGAAATCCATTTTCACCTGCTCGTCACGGATTTCAAGCACCGCACCGGGAATTTCCTCGCCCTGCTCGTCCATAAAACTGATAATCAGGCCGGGTTCAGGCGTTATCTCTGCCGGGAAAGCCGCGCGATCCATCCAGGTGACAGCGGCTTCGCGGCGCGAGCCAAAAGCCTGTCCCGGCATCAGCGTCAGCGTCTGACGACTGCCGGCGCGTAAACCATATAAGGCGAGCTCCAGTCCCGCGTCGAGAGTACTCTCACCCATCACAAAGCTGAACGGCTCACCGTCAAAACTGCTATCCACCGCCGTACCATCTGCCAGGCGCAGGGCATAGTGCAGCGTCACCCGGCAACCGGCAGAAATACTCATGTCAATCGGACGCCTTGCGTGTAAACAGGCTGTCCCAGATCAACAGGACAGCGCCCACCGAGATCGCTGAGTCGGCAATATTGAAGGCCGGCCAGTAATACTCGCGGTAATACACCTGAATAAAGTCCACCACGTAACCGAACCACAGTCGATCAAGCAGGTTTCCGACTGCGCCACCCAACACCAGCGCCAGGGCAACGGCAAGCAATACCTGTCCGGGTTTCAGACGTTTCAACCAGAAAATCAGCAGCACGGTTGCCGCCGTTGAAATCGTGACAAAAAACCAGCGCTGCCAGCCGGAAGCCTCATCGAGAAAGCTGAATGCCGCACCACGGTTGTACAACAGGGTCAGGTTGAAGGAAGGGAAAACGGCAAGGGGCTCTGCATAGGTCAGAAAATGATTCGCCAGGGCCTTGGTCAACTGATCCAGCACGACCACCAGCAGGGCAAGCGCCAACCATTTTTTCATGCGGATACCCCGGCGTCAGGCAAAACGCCGGGACTCCCCGTCGCCATCAACGTTTTCGATACAACGTCCACACAACTCGGGGTGCTGCTGACTGGCGCCTACGTCCTCGCGGTGATGCCAGCAACGCACGCACTTGGCATGCTCCGATGCACGCACCCGGATACCGAACTTTGCACCTTCTATCTCGACACTCACCGCATCCGTCGGCTGTTCGCTCGCCGCATATAATCGGGCATAGGAGGTAATCAGGACAAAGCGCAGTTCGTCACCAAGACGACCCAGTTTTTCCAGCCAGACTTCATCGCAGTAAATATCCACTTCCGCATCCAGTGAAGAACCGATGTCACCCGCGACGCGCAGTTTCTCCAGTTCCTTGCCCACAGCTTCACGTACGGCCAGGACGTCCTGCCAGTAGCCCGTGGCAAAACCTGCAGCGGTTTCGTCATCGGCAGGGAACATCTCCGGCAGCTCCGCCCAGGTGGACAGCAAAACCGATTCGCCACGTTCACCCGGCAGGTTGTTCCAGATTTCTTCCGCGGTAAAGCTCAGGATCGGCGCCAGCCAGCGCGCCAGCGCCTCGACGATGTGGTACATGGCCGTCTGCGCCGAACGTCTCGCCACACTGTCGGGCTGCGTGGTGTACTGACGGTCCTTGATGACATCGAGGTAAAAACCGCCCAGGTCATTTGCGCAGAAGTTATGCACCTTCTGGTAGATGTGGTGAAACTCGTAGGTCTCGTAGGCGCGCGTGACCTCAGCCTGCAACTGTGCGGCGCGCGCGACCGCCCAGCGATCGAGCATCAACATCGCCTCTGGCGCAAGCCTGTGTTGTGACGGATCAAAACCGTTGATATTGGCCAGCAGGAAGCGTGCGGTGTTGCGCATGCGACGGTAGGCATCCGCCGTGCGCTTGAGGATTTCATCCGACACGTTCATTTCGTTACGGTAGTCGGTCGCCGCCACCCACAGGCGCAGGATATCCGCGCCAAGGCTGTTGACCACCTTCTGCGGCGCCACCACGTTGCCCTTCGACTTGGACATTTTCTGGCCTTTGGCATCGACGGTAAAACCGTGGGTCAACACCTGCCGGTAAGGCGCCTTGCCGTGCATGGCGACCGAGGTCAGTAGCGAAGACTGGAACCAGCCGCGGTGTTGGTCTGAACCTTCCAGGTAGAGATCCGCCGGGAAGCCCAGCTCATCACGGCGTTCCAGTACGCACTGCCGGGTAGTACCGGAATCGAACCAGACATCCAGCGTATCCGCGACCTTGTCATACTGATCCGCTTCATCGCCGAGCAGGTCCGCGGGGTCCATTTCAAACCAGGCATCGATGCCGTGGCGTTCGACACGCAGCGCCACTTCCTCGATCAGCCTGGCGGTATCCGGGTGCAGTTCACCACTTTGTTTATTCACGAACAGGGCAATCGGCGCGCCCCAGGTGCGTTGCCGTGATACGCACCAGTCCGGCCGCCCCTGTACCATCCCCTCGATGCGCGCCTGCCCCCAGTCCGGCATCCACTCGACTTCACGGATGGCCTGCATGGCGGCCTTGCGCAAACCCTTCTGTTCCATGCTGATGAACCACTGCGGGGTGGCGCGGAAGATAATCGGCGTCTTGTGCCGCCAGCAATGCGGGTAACTGTGACGCAACGCCTCGGCATGTACCAGTGCGCCCTTTGCCTTCAACACATCGATCACATCGTCGTTGGCGGAAAAGACGTGCTTGCCGGCAAATAATGGTGTGTCCTCCAGGAACACGCCATTGCTACCTACCGGGTTATCGACCGGGATACCGTAGCGCTGGCCGACCACATAGTCGTCCTGGCCATGGCCCGGCGCGGTATGCACGGCGCCGGTACCCGCCTCGGTGGTCACATGGTCACCGAGGATAACGGGCACTTCCCGGTCATAGAAGGGATGCCCGAGCTTGAGATGTTCAAGCGCCGAACCCTTGCAGTAGGCCAGCACCTGGTAGCTGTCACAGTCGTAACGCAACATGGCGTCTTTCAGCAGCGCTTCGGCAAAGAGCAAGCGTTCAGGCCCGCGCCCCAGGTCCGCCTGCACCAGCGCATAGTCCAGTTCGGGATTGAGCGACACGGCCCGGTTGGCCGGCAAGGTCCAGGGGGTTGTGGTCCAGATCACCACCGACACGGGTCCCTCTCCCTTGTGTCCGTCCGGGTGGTGGCAACGCGACAGCAAGGCTTCTTCGTCGAGTACGGAAAAACGCACATCGATGGCCGGCGAGGTCTTGTCCTCGTATTCCACTTCGGCCTCGGCCAGCGCGGAACCGCAGTCGGTACACCAGTGTACCGGCTTGTAACCCTGGGTCAGGTGACCGTTGGCGATAATCCGCCCGAGCGCACGAATGATGTCCGCCTCGAAGCGGTAGTCCATGGTGAGATAAGGCTGTGTCCAGTCGCCGATGACACCCAGGCGGATAAAGTCCTTGCGCTGACCATCCACCTGTTTGCGCGCATAGTCACGGCATTTTGTGCGGAAGGTTGGTGCATCGACCTTGCGCCCGACCTTGCCTACCTTCTTCTCGACATTCAGCTCGATGGGCAGACCGTGACAATCCCAGCCCGGCACGTAGGGCGCATCGAAGCCGCTCAGCGTCTTGCTCTTGACGATGATGTCCTTGAGAATCTTGTTGACCGCGTGACCAATGTGAATATCGCCGTTGGCGTAGGGGGGCCCGTCGTGCAGCACAAACTTCGGTCGCCCTTCACCCTGCTCGCGCAGACGACGGTAGAGGTCAACCTTGTTCCAGTATTTCAGCATCTCCGGCTCCCGGTTAGCGAGATTCGCTTTCATCGGGAACGCTGTTTTGGGCAGGTTAAGGGTATCTTTGTAATTACTCACGCTTGCACTCACTCGCTGAAAAACTGTCGCGCCTGTTCGGCGTCCTGCTGTATCTGTTGCTTCAAGGCCTCGAACGATTCAAATTTCTTCTCCTCGCGAAGCTTGCGGCAAAACTCGATGTCCACGTAATGGCCATAAATATCCCGGTCGAAATCGAACAGGTGCGTTTCCAGCACCGTTTCCTTACCGCACACGGTCGGCCGTGTACCCAGGTTGGCAACACCCGTCACCGGTTTGTCTCCCGCGCCGTAGGCGCGCACGGCAAACACACCACTTAGCGGCGACACGGCCCGGTGCAGGCGCACATTGGCTGTCGGGAAACCGATGCTGCGGCCGCGCTGCTGGCCCGGCGCCACCCGGCCGCAAATCCGGTAGGGGCGTCCGAGTAATTGCTCCGCCAGCGCCAGGTCACCTGCCACCAGCGCCTCACGGATGCGCGTGCTGCTGACCCTGTCGCCGGATTCCACCAGTGTCTGTGTGCTGACGACTTCAAAACCCTGCTGCTGCCCGGCTTGCTGTAAAAAGGCAAAATCGCCACGTCGCCCCTTGCCGAAGCGGAAATCATCGCCGATCACCAGGTAGCGCACACCCAGCCCGTCAACCAGGATATCCTGCACGAACGCCTCGGCATCGCGTTCTGCCAGTCGCCGGTCAAAACGCAGGCAAACCACCTGCTCAACGCCCCGCTCACGGAACAGGGTCAACTTGTCGCGCAGCCGTTGCAGGCGCGCGGGCGCCGTCGCCGGTGAAAAATACTCCTGCGGCGTCGGTTCGAACACCATCACGGTGGCGGGCAACTGCAGCTCGGCCGCACGCGCCTGCAACTGGGCCAGCACCGCCTGGTGCCCGCGGTGCACACCGTCGAAGTTACCGATGGTCAGCGCACAGCCGCGTGATGCAGCGGACAGATTGTGAAAGCCCCGTATGAATCGCATCCGTTTACAGAAAAGCCTGAATTATAATGATGGAAGCCGCCATGTCATGGATTGCCCGCAGTTTCCTCGGCCGGCGTACGAAACATGGACAGTTTTACGCCCGACAGTCGCAACACCAGCAGGTAACTGAGCACCCCGGCGGCCACCCACACACTGAGTTGCGTGACCCGCCCCAGGGTATCCAGCCCGGCCCATTGCGCCGTATCGGGCATGCCGGTCTTCACCACAACCGCCATGACACTGACACTGACCAGTATCTGCACCAGCAAACGCGGCCAGCCCGGCTGCGGTTGAAAGGCCCCGGCACGTCGCAGCGCCCTGAATAACAGGGCGGCGTTCAGGTACGCGGCCAGCGCAGTCGCCAGCGCCAGGCCGGCGTGTGCGCCCTTCACGTCCAGCATCACCATGGGCACGACAAATAATACATTCATCACCATATTGGCGATCATCGCACGAATCGCGATCTTCACGGGTGTCGCGGTGTCCTGGCGTGAGTAAAACGCCGGCGCCAGCACCTTGGCGAGCATAAATCCCGGCAAGCCGACACCATAGGCGAGTAACGCCAGCGCCGCCATATCGACATCGTTTCCCGCAAACTTCCCATGTTCAAACAAGGTCGACAGGGCCGGGCGCGCCAGCAACAGCAGGCCCACCATTGCCGGCACCCCGGTCAGCAGCACCCAGCGCAGACCGGCATCGAGTATGTGCGAAAAGGTTTCCCCGGAGCCGCCGGCATGGGCACGCGACAGCATCGGCAGGATCACCGTCGCCAGCGCAATGCCGGCAATGCCCAGCGGGAATTCCACCAGCCGGTCGGCGTAATACAGCCAACTGACACTGCCGGTCACGAGAAACGACGCCAGCAGGGTGTCGAACAGCAGATTGATCTGCGATACCGACGAGCCGACGATGCCTGGCACCATCAGCTTCATAATCTTTTTTACCCCGGGATTGCCCAGCCCCCAGCGGGGCCGCGGCAGCAAACGGATGCGCGCCAGCGATGGCAGCAGGAAAGCCAGCTGTACAAAACCGGCCACGAATACACCCCAGGCCACTGCAATCATCGGCTCGTCCAGCCGTGGAGATACCAGCAGCGCCGCACCGATTAACACCACGTTCAGCCACACCGGGGTAAACGCCGCCGCGGCAAAGCGTCCGTAACTGTTGAGTATGCCCGCCGCAAACGCTACCAGCGCCATAAACAACAGGTAGGGGAAAGTAAAGCGCAGCATATAGGCAGTCAGGTCGAATTTGAGCGGTTCGGACCAGAAGCCCGGGGCGAACAGTGTCACCAGCACCGGACTGGCCAGTACCCCGACCAGCACCAGCAAGCCCAGCAGCCCGAGCAGCGTGCCCGCTACATAATCCGCCAGCGCTTGCACCTCACCGTGCTCGCGCTGTGTTTTATATTCCGACAGAACAGGCACGAACGCCTGCGAAAATGCCCCTTCTGCGAACAAACGGCGGGTAAAATTCGGGATCTTGAATGCTACAAAGAAGGCGTCCATGCCTGCGCCGATGCCGAAACGCGCCAGCACCATATCCCGCACCAGGCCCAGCACCCGGGAAATCAGCGTCATGGCGCTGACTATGGCCGTGCTGCGAAGCATTTTCCCGCTCATAAAAGCGCCTCGGGAAGGGCGAAATGATTGACAAATCGGGCAGATTTCCGCATAGTGCCCGGCTCTTCGGAACCAGGAACAGGAGAAAGATTTTGGCAAATTCGGCCCAAGCCCGTAAACGCGCCCGCCAGGCAGAAAACCGCCGTCAGCGCAACGCAAGTCAGCGCTCCATGCTGCGCACCTACATCAAGAACGTCGTCAAGGCCGTGGCCGCCGGCGACGCAGAAGCCGCCCAGGCCGCCTACCAGAAGGCTGTGCCGGTGATCGACAAGTCCGTCGGCAAAGGCCTCATTCACAAGAACAAGGCTGCTCGTCACAAGAGCCGTCTTGGTCAGCACGTCCGCGCGCTGCAAAGCTGATTGCGGATTGTTTCCTGGTTCCGAAAGCCGGTCACTGACCGGCTTTTTTAATGCCCGGGCATAAGTCAAAGCAGCACCAGGTTGTCACGGTGTATCAGTTCGGGTTCATCGACATAGCCCAGTAACGGCTCGATCTGTTCACTGTTTTTACCCATGATACGGCGCGCTTCATCCGCCGCGTAGTTCACCAGCCCACGCGCTACCGTATGACCTGCCGGGTCAACACAACGCACCACTTCGCCGCGCTGGAAATTTCCCTCAACCGCCGTGACGCCAACCGCCAGTAAACTGGAACCGGATTCCCTGAGCACCCGGACTGCGCCGGCATCCAGCATGAGCGAACCTTTCGGCTGTAACTGCCCGGCCAACCACTGTTTACGCGAGGCCAGGCGGCTGCTGGCCGGGTACACCAGCGTGCCCGGCCCGTCACCGGCCGCGATTTTCTCCAGCACCTGCGCCTCGCTGCCGGAAGCAATCCAGGTCGCCGCACCCGAGCGCGCCGCCAGCTCAGCCGCAGCAACCTTGGTCGCCATACCCCCACGCCCCAGCCCGCTGCTGCTGGAACCGCCCGCCGCCGCCTTGAGAGCGGCATCGCCGGCCTCGGCCTCGGGGATCAGGGTTGCCCCGGGATTCTGCGCCGGGTCACTGTCATACACACCGCCCTTGTCTGTCAGGATCACCAGTAAATCGGCGTCGACCAGGTTGGTTACCAGCGCCGCCAGCGTATCGTTGTCGCCAAAACGCAGTTCGTCACAGGCCACGGTATCGTTTTCGTTGACGACCGGGATGACGCCCAGTTCCAGCAACTTGCACAGCGTGCTGCGCGCATTCAGGTAGCGGGTGCGGTTAACGAGATCATTATGGGTTAACAGCACCTGCGCGGTGTGCAAACCGTGTGTCTGGAAATGTGACTCCCAGGTCTGAACCAGGCCCATCTGGCCGACCGCCGCCGCCGCCTGCTGCGCCACCAGCTGGTGCGGGCGTTGTGTCCAGCCCAGTCGATTCATGCCTTCCGCGACGGCGCCCGAGGAAACCAGCACCAGCTCACGCCCCTGTTCACGCAGCGCATGCATCTGCGCTACCCAGCCGGCGATAGCTTCGCGGTCCAGACCGGCGCCGTTATTGGTCAGCAACGCGCTACCGATCTTCACCACCCAGCGCCTTGATCTTGCCATTGACTGTCGACGGGAATCACTCATGGGTTTCCGATGTTTCCGTAGCCTGCGCATCTGCCTGCCGGCGGGCCTCGATAACCTCCATGATAGCGAACACCAGTTCGCGCGTGCCCTGCTTCGCCAGGGCGGAAATCTCAAATACAGGCCCCTGCCAGCCCAGCCGTTCGACCAGATCCCGGCACAAGGCCTCGCGTTTGCCTTCCGGCACCATATCAATCTTGTTCAGCACCAGCCAGCGTTCACGCCCGCCCAGTTCCGCACTGAATTTTTCCAGTTCACGGGCGATGGCCTTCACATCCTCGACCGGGTCACTGCCATCCAGCGGCGCCACATCCACCAGGTGCAACAACAAGCCGGTGCGTGACAGGTGCTTGAGGAATTGCACGCCCAGACCGGCGCCTTCTGCGGCACCTTCAATCAG
>JALWRY010000170.1 GCA_027080445.1 Thiohalobacter sp.
TGCTTCTGCCGCTGGTGCTGCTGGGACTCGCCGGTTGCGGCAACGCACCGGTAAAGACTGCCGCACCGGTTGTCCAGAGCATGGCGTCCAGCGTGCAGGCCCTGGTCGACCAGGGGGACTTCCTTGCCGCCGCGCAGCTGTATCTCGATGCCTCCCGAAGCGCACCGGTTGAACAACGACCCGCGCTGCGTCTCAAGGCTGCCACCCTGCTGGAGCAGGGTGAGTTATGGGATCAGCTGGAACCGGTACTGGCCAGCATCAATACCCGCTCGCTGCCCGAACCCCTGCGTATCCAGCACCTGCTACTGAGTGCCCGGCTGGATATTGCCCGGGGCCATAGCGAAGCGGCACTGCAGAAACTGGAACCCATCCGCAACCCCGAGTTGCTGGCGGATCACGGTTACCGCTACTACCAGCTGCGCGCCATGGCCTACGCCATGCGCGGCAACGCCCTGGAAGCCGCGCGCCAGCTGATCTGGCTGGACGGCCTGATCGATGACCCGCAACAGAAACTGGATAACCAGTACAAGATCTGGAAACAACTCTCCACTCTGACCAACCAGGCCCTGGAACAACTGCGCGTGAACCCGCCACCTGACCCGTTGAGCGGCTGGATGGAACTCTTGCAGATCACCCGCCAGTCACACGGTGACCGGCGCGCCTGGATGGAACGCTTAACGCGCTGGCGTCAACGCTACCCGGGCCACGCCGCCGAAGATGCCCTGCTGCCCGACCTGCTCGGTCAGGTGCAGCAGCTTACCACCCGTCCGCAACACATTGCTGTATTACTGCCCTTCAGCGGTCGCGCCAGTGAGTCCGCCGCCGCACTGCGCGACGGGATGCTGGCCGCCTGGTACGAAGAAAAGCCCGCCGGCATCACCCTGAAGTTCTACGACACGGGCGGCGACCCCATGCTGCTGTGGTCGGTGTACCAGCAGGCGGTACAGGACGGCGCGGAATTCGTGATCGGCCCACTGATGAAAGATGCCATCAGCCAGCTGGCGCAATCCGGCCTGTTACCGGTGCCGGTTATGGCACTGAACCAGATCAGTGGCGAAACCGACAGCTCGCTGCCGCTTTACCAGTTCGGACTGGCGCCGGAAGATGAAGCGCGGCAGGCGGCACAGCGCATCTTTTCCGATGGCCACGCGTACATCACGGCGCTGATCCCTGACAACCCGTGGGGCGACCGTGTCTTTAACGCCTTTACCAAAGCCTTTGCGGAATACGGTGGCGAAGTGCTGGAAACCGGCCGTTACCCGCCGAAAACGGCTGACTTCAAACAGCCGATCGAACACACCCTGAATATCGATGACAGCAAGCACCGCTACCGTGCGCTGGTGCGTTTACTCGGGGAAAAACTCAACTATGAACCGCGCCGGCGCAAGGATGTCCAGGCCATTTTCATCCTGGGCTTTCCACGCCAGGCGCGACAGATCAGGCCACAACTGCGTTTTCACCATGCCGGTGATCTGCCGGTGTACAGCACCTCGCATGTATTCAGCGCGACATCCGACCCGGGACTCGACCGCGACATGGATGGCCTGATGTTTTGTGATATTCCCTGGGTACTGGATAAAACCGGGCGCTGGGCGGACAAACGCCGAATGCTGGCGAAGCTGTGGCCGGTACGCAGTAAGCGTTTCCAACGTCTGTTTGCGCTGGGTTATGATGCCTGGCAG
>JALWRY010000171.1 GCA_027080445.1 Thiohalobacter sp.
GCTGTGGCAGGTTGCGCGGCAGGTACGTCCTGATACGGGCGTAAGTATCGAACAGACCATGATGGGACTGTTGCGCGCCAATCCACAGGCGTTTATCGGGAACAATATCAATAACCTCAAGGCCGGTTATATCCTGCGCGTACCGTCGCGGGAAGAACTGCTGTCGGTCAGCCGGGCCGATGCCCGCCGTGAGAGTCGTGCGCAGTATGCCGAGTGGCGTGCCGCGCGGAGTGGCCGTGTTGCCACGGGCGGAACGGCCGGTACGCCGGCCGCGACTTCCGGCGCAGCGCCCCAGGCTGCAAGCACAGCGCCGAGCCTGCAACTGGTCGCACCTGAAGGAAGCGGGGCCGCCAGTGCCACGGGCAGTGCGCAGACCGGTAAGGATGTCGGGGCGTTGCAACGCGAACTGGATATGGCCAATGAAGCGATGGAGGCGCAGCGTCGCCAGAGCGAAGACATGTCAAGCCGCCTTGCCGTCCTCGAGGAACAGGTCAGGAACATGCAGCGACTGATCCAGCTCAAGGACGATGAACTGGCGCAGTTGCAGGCGCAGGCGGGTGCTGAACCTGCGGCCACAGCAGCAGATACAACCGAAGCGGCAGCCGACACACAGGAAGCGCCGGCAGACAATATGGCTGCCAGCACAGAAGGTGTGGCGGCCGAGCCTGGCGCCACCGCATCTGCTACAAGCGAACCCGCGGCAGCAGAGCCTGTTACGGAAAGCGGTATGACCGCGGCAAACGACGACACCATGACGCCCGAGGCAGGAACGGAGACTGCGGCCTCCCCCGAGACGGCGACAGCGGCCGATGGCGGGCAGCCGTCGATACCGGCTGAGGCAGAAAACACGGCGCAGATGCCGGCTGACAGCACAAGCACGCCGGTAACAGACGAAACCGGCGCTACCAACGAAGCCTCTGCAGCGGAAACCGAAAGCCAGCCGGTTGTTCCGGCTGTGCCGGAAACGGCAACGAGACCGGGTTTTGTTGAGCGCCTGATGAACAACCCGATGTGGCTGGGCGCCGGTGGCCTGGTGCTGGCCCTGCTGGCGTTCTTTGGCCTGCGCCGCAAGCGTGGCGTTGAGACCGAATTCCAGGAAAGCATCCTGCAGGCGGCCGGTAGTGAGTCTGAAGTGGCGGCTGACAGCGAAATTGTCGCCGCGAACTCCAGCGAATCATCGCCCAGTGAATCTTCCCTGCTGTCCGAGTTTGCAGTGAGTGACATGGGCTCGATGCGTAGCGATGGCGAAGCCGACCCGCTGGCCGAGGCCGATGTCTACCTGGCCTATGGTCGTTTTCAGCAGGCTGAGGACCTGATTGCCGACGCCCTGGAAAAGGATCCGGAAAACGAAGACCTCAACCTGAAAATGCTCGAGGTATTCCTCGCCGCGAAGAACCAGCCGGGCTTTGACGGTCACGCCGAGCTGATGCTGGCGCGGCTGGAAAACAGCGATGACCCGCTGTGGCAGAAAGTTGCCGAGATGGGTCGCGAAATCAGCCCGGAAAACCCGATGTACCAGCCGGGCGGGGCAAGTGGCGAGGCGGTTGCCGATACATCTGAAACGATGGATTCATTGAATGATGATGTTGAGTTTGACGTCGATACGCCCACGGAAGCGGCGCAGGATGTCAAAGACGAAGGACTCGATTTCGATATCGACCTGTCGACTTTCGAAGAAGACACGGCGCCCGCTGAAGACCAGCCGGACAGTGTCGAGTTCACGCCGCCGGAAGAAACGGCAGAAGCGGCGCGTCCAGAGCTGGATGTTGATATGGACAGCGTCGAACCGGATGCCATCAACCAGGAGAATACCCTGGATTTCGATATTGACAGTCTGGACCTCGACGGCAGTGAAGCGGAAGAGGAACCCGCCGACGGCGAACTGGCCGACATGGATGAAGTCTCCACCAAACTCGACCTGGCCCGTGCCTATATCGACATGGGTGACCCGGACGGCGCCCGCAGCATCCTCGATGAAGTCATGGAGGAAGGCAGTGACGAACAGAAAGATGAAGCCCGAGGTATCATGGGGCAGATTGCCTGATCTTCCGCACCGTGAGTACGTGATGACGGGGGCGCTTCGGCGCCCCTTTTCATCGCAGTGAGAGGATTTCCACGCAGATTGTGTCTTGACTGCTACCCCGGAAGACGGGATAAAAGCTACCTGTTTCCCGGGAGTGATGTATGGATTTCCCCGCCGAGCTGCTTCCCGCCGGCCTGAGCTGGCCGGCCAACGCGTTGTTTGCGGCAGTGCTGTGGACAGCGCTGCGCCGCGCTCCCCTGTCGCGTCTGCTCGAAAACCGCTTTTCGCACCTGTTCTTTGCCGCCTGCGTGGCCTTGCTGGTGTTGTGGAATACCCGGGCGGGTGTTTTGCCGGCGTTGAATTTCCACCTGCTGGGCATGACTGTAGTGACGCTGATGTTCGGCTGGCCGCTGGCGATGCTGGCGGTGTTGATCGTGCTGATCGGCAGCGGGTTCTATAACGGTGACAGTTTTACCTCGCTGGGTATGAACGCACTGGTCATGGGCGGTATCCCGGTACTGGTGACTTCCAGGTTGCTGGGCTTCGCGCAGCGCCGCCTGCCGCATCATTTCTTCGTTTATGTCTACGTCAACGGTTTCCTTGCGGCGGGCGTTTCCATCCTGTTATCCAGCCTGGCGGGCGCCGGGGTGATGCTGGCAAGTAATGCGGCCAATGCGGAGTGGCTGGACTACCAGTACTATCCCTATTTCCCGCTGGTGTTCTTTGCCGAAGCGCTGTTTAACGGCATGCTGATGACAGCACTGGTCGCCCTGCGGCCGGAATGGGTGAGCAGCTTCGACGACGAACGCTACATTCACAATAAATAAGCCGGGCCACGCTATATCACTGTGGCTGATACAAAAAGAAATACAAGGCTATCGACAGGAAAAATGCGGCATAGCCAATGATAAGGAATTTTGCAGTAAAGGTGGCCGGGTCACTGGTATCTTCATGCGTCACATAAAGCTTGTAGGCGATCAGGTTTGCCAATGACCCGAACAGGCTGCCGAAGCCGCCTGCATTCACGCCCCAGAGCAAGGATTCCCA
This sequence comes from Thiohalobacter sp., assembly GCA_027080445.1. Taxonomy (GTDB): domain Bacteria; phylum Pseudomonadota; class Gammaproteobacteria; order DSM-19610; family DSM-19610; genus Thiogranum. The sequence goes on from JALWRY010000171.1 coordinate 3,071, forward strand.
ATGTGTCGTGAACTTGGCAAACAATAGTGTTGCCGGGACATTACTCATGACCTGGCTTGCCAGGGCTGAAAACAGAAATATGTGTCCGGAGTGGGCTATTTCCGTTGCTACGATGAGCCGCATGTTTTCTGCGAGGCCGAAGAAGAAAAAGAAGCTGAATAAAAGCGCGTAATCGACACGCAGGGCTCCTCGGTCGAATAACAGGGCGAAAATGATAACCAGGATCCCGATTTGAACAGGGAGTACATGAAGAATGGCCAATAGCAGGCTAAAAAGCAGAACCCCATAGACAATAGCGGTTTTATTGATTTTCTGGTTCACAATATTCTGTGAACCATTTGTGGTTTTAACTAAAAGTGATGAAACGACGAGAATGAAGAGAAACACCAGGGAAAATGGCGCTATCGTTTCGATGAAAGTGGCCGGGTGAATGTTGTAGAACCAGTAAATGAAAAGGTTTTGGGGGTTTCCAAAAGGGGTTAACGCGGAGCCGGCATTGGCGGCTAATGCCTCAAGAATAACCAGGATACCTTTGCGATTGATATTGAGTGACAAAGTCAGTGGTACGATGACAATCAAGGCAATATCGTTTGTCACCAGCATGGACAGGACGAAGGTTGTTAATACCAGCTTTAGCGGTACAGTTTTTCCCTTTTCGATGCCTTGAGCAATTTTCAGGATCAGCCCGCTACGTTGAAGCCCTTTGACAGCAATAAAAAGCACAAACAGGATGAACAACACCTGTATCTCCTGGATCGAATAGGTCGGGAAATTCCGGGTGTAAACCGATGTCAGCAACAAACCGACAGCGGATAAAATTACCAGCCACTCCATCAAAATAAAATCAATGACACGCATGAACTGCGTAGCTTTATTGGAAGACTTCTCCGGGGCTTTCACGGATGATGATCCTTGTCTTTTGAATGAAGTTGCTTTTCGCTATGGTGGGTAGATTACAATGCGATGTCCAGCGCGGAACTACGAATGGGTCAACCGGGACAGTGTATGAAAATTGCCTGTGGAGTCGAATACGACGGCGCCGGGTTTTCCGGCTGGCAGCGTCAGCAGCATGCATCCGCCGTACAGGCGGAGGTCGAGGCAGCCCTGTCGAAAGTTGCGAATCATCCTGTGCAGTTGTTCTGCGCCGGGCGCACCGATAGCGGCGTGCATGCGACCCACCAGGTGGTTCATTTTGAAACCGGGGCATCACGCAGTGAGCGGTCCTGGGTGCGTGGCGCCAACACGCATCTGCCCGAAACCATCGCACTGACCTGGGCGCGACCGGTCGATGAGGACTTCCACGCGCGTTTTTCCGCCGAGGCGCGCCGGTATCGCTACGTGATCCTGCAGCGCGATGTGCCGAGCGCATTGTGGCGTCGGCGGGTGACCTGGACGCACGAGCGTCTGGACGCCGGGCTCATGCAAGCTGGTGCGCGTCACCTGCTGGGTGAACACGATTTTTCCGCCTACCGCGCCACGGCCTGCCAGGCGAAAAGCCCGGTACGCACCGTGCACCAGCTGGATATCCGTCAACAGGGTGACTTTTTCTACCTGGATATCGAGGCCAATGCCTTTCTGCACCACATGGTGCGCAATATTGCCGGGGTATTGATGGCCGTGGGTCGTGGCGAGCAGGCGCCGGTGTGGGTGCGCGAACTGCTGGAACACCGTGACCGTACACGCGGCGGGGTCACGGCGCCGCCTGACGGCCTTTACCTGGTCGGGGTGCGCTACCCGTTGCGCTTTGAGCTGCCGGCAGTCGGGATGTTGCCGGTATTTGGCTGAACGCCGGGGAAACCCTGTCAAAATCCGCCGAAATCCCCGAAACATCCGCATTTCTGATAGGATACGCGCCTTGTTGTGATGTGCCGGATGAAGCGCATGCGAACCCGTGTCAAAATCTGTGGGATTACCCGGCCGCAAGACGGGCTGGCGGCGGCGCAGGCCGGCGCTGATGCGATCGGGCTGGTATTTTACGAACGCAGCCCCCGTTATGTTGACGTAGCACAGGCGGCGGAAATCTGCGCCGTGCTGCCGCCTTTTGTCAGTGTGGTCGGGTTGTTTGTCAACGCGCCGCGCGAGCAGGTCGCCTCGCTGTTGCAACAGTTGCCCCTTGACCTGTTGCAGTTCCACGGCACTGAAACGGCTGACCAGTGCGAAGGTTTCGGCCGGCCGTATATCAAGGCCATCGGCATGAAGGATGGTGTTGACGTGACCGGGACGGTGCAGGCGCACCCACAGGCGAGCGGCTTTCTGTTCGACGCCTGGCAACCGGACATTCACGGCGGCGGCGGCGTGGCGTTCGACTGGAATACCCTGCCTGCCGGGGGAGACCGTCCGGTGATCCTGGCGGGCGGCCTGGCGCCCGACAATGTCGAACAGGCGGTACGCCGCACGCGGCCCTGGGCAGTCGATGTCAGCAGCGGCGTCGAGCAGGACAAGGGCATCAAGTCGGCGGAAAAAATTGAAGCATTTATACGAGGTGTAGTACGTGGCGACACAATGCAGTGAGTTATCCGCTTTGCCGGATGCAGAAGGGCATTTCGGGCCTTATGGCGGGCGTTTTGTCGCCGAGACCCTGATGGGACCGCTGGAAGAGCTCCGGCATGCCTATGAAAAATACTGCGTCGATGCCGGTTTCCAGCGTGAACTGGACGAGGACCTGGCGCACTTTGTCGGGCGTCCGTCGCCGCTCTATCACGCCGCGCGCTGGAGTCAGCAACTGGGCGGCGCGCAGATCTATCTCAAACGTGAAGACCTGAACCATACCGGTGCGCACAAGATCAACAACACGGTTGGCCAGGCCTTGCTGGCGAAGCGGATGGGCAAGCAGCGCGTGATTGCCGAGACCGGTGCCGGCCAGCACGGGGTGGCGACGGCTACGGTGGCGGCGCGTTTCGGCATGCAGTGTGTGGTGTACATGGGCGCCGAGGATATCCAGCGCCAGGCCATCAATGTTTACCGGATGCGCCTGCTGGGTGCCGAGGTGGTGTCTGTCGAGTCCGGTTCGAAGACACTGAAAGATGCGCTGAACGAAGCCATGCGCGACTGGGTCACACAGGTCGATAACACCTTCTACATTATTGGTACGGTGGCGGGGCCGCATCCCTACCCGGTGATGGTGCGTGATTTCCAGGCGATTATCGGCCGTGAGGCGCGCGCGCAGATGCTGGAGCAGGTCGGGCGCCTGCCGGATGCGCTGATTGCCTGTGTGGGGGGTGGTTCCAACGCCATGGGCCTGTTCTACCCGTTTCTCGACGACGCGGACGTCGCCATGTACGGCGTGGAAGGTGGTGGTGACGGCATCGACAGCGGCCGTCACGCGGCGCCCCTGTGCGCCGGTAATCCCGGCGTACTGCACGGCAACCGTACCTACCTGATGGAAGACCCGGACGGCCAGATTATCGAAACCCATTCGGTTTCGGCGGGACTGGATTACCCTGGCGTCGGCCCCGAGCACGCCTGGCTGAAGGACTGCGGGCGTGCGCAGTATGTGGCCGCCACCGACACGCAGGCACTGGAGGCTTTCCACGACCTGACGCGCATCGAGGGCATCATCCCGGCGCTGGAGTCCAGTCATGCGCTGGCCTATGCCAAACAGCTGGCGCCGACGCTCGACAAGGACCAGATTCTGCTGGTGAACCTGTCCGGGCGTGGCGACAAGGACATACATACGGTGGCCGGACTGGAAGGGATCCAGGTATGAGTCGTATCGCTGCCCGTTTCGAGGCGCTGCGCGCGGATGGTCGCAAGGCGCTGATTCCCTACATTACCGCCGGCGATCCACAGCCGGACGTGGCGGTACCCCTGATGCACGCGCTGGTGGAAGCCGGCGCGGACCTGCTGGAGCTCGGCGTACCCTTTTCCGACCCGATGGCGGATGGCCCG
>JALWRY010000172.1 GCA_027080445.1 Thiohalobacter sp.
CGAACAGCAGGCGCGTGCCGTCGTAGGAGACCTCCACGTCCTTGACGTCCCCCATGCCGCCGGTCACCCGCGCGGTGACATTGATCTCATTGGCGTCCGGCGCGGCAAGGTCACGGTAGATCAGGTCACCCCCGGGCTGGAACCCAGTGAGTTTTCGTACATCGGCCGTGTCCATTGCCGGTACCGGTTGCCGGACATAGGCAATACCGAAATCCTCGACGAGCGGATCCGGGCCGCCGGACGAAGTGCCGCCGGCGCCACCGCCACAGCCACCCAGCAGCAGTACAGCAAGAAAAGCTGCACTACGCATATCTGTCAATGACCTTGGCTGTGACCAACTGGGCATCCAGTTCTCCCGGGATATTTGTAAAGCGTTTATAAAGCAAGTATCAGGCCGGTAATGGGGAGCCTGATTAATGATGTGGTTCGAGCCGTTTTTTCAGTAAATCCGGCGCTTTTTCGCCGCATTTTGTCGTGTTGTGCCGACAGTGTCGGTTCACCACGACAGTTCACAGGTGCCGCTTCGCCCACACTATAGCCAGTCATTTGACGGACAAACTGCGATCTTCGTCACATCCCGAGGCATTGAATTCCACTCTCCAAACAAAGCGTTAAATGGCTCCGGTGCAATGCCGCTAAGTGTGGACTGGTTCACGGTTCCATCGTCCCACAGGGTCTAGATTGCCACTGCAAGGGCGTTGATGTGGCCTGGTTCGGTAATTGCTAGGTCAGTCATTGCCAGGGATGCCCTGATTCATTTCGTCGGGACGGCATTCGCAGGCATTAACAGGACAACGAACGTAAAGAAAAACCAAACTTTAAGGGGCGTCCCAATGTTTTCGACGTACGAACGACAACAGCTTGTGGCCTGGGGGAACGGGATGGCAGGCTGGCGCATGGTTCTGGCTATGGTGGTGCTTACCGTGTTGATGGTTTCATCGGCGCTGGCGGGTGATTTGGAGCGCAAGCAGGCCAAGCGGATTCATGACCGTCTGACCGGGGTCCCACCCACGCCTGCGGTGCTGAGCGCGATGGAAGCCGAAATCGTTAGCGGTGGTGGCCCCGTCGCAGCTGCATTGCTGGCGATTGATCCCGCGCGCAACCCGCGCGCCTTTAATTTTTACAACACCACGCTGAAAAATTTCGCCACGCCCTGGACCAACGAGGCGCAATCGATTTTCGACCCGCTGAATGATTACAGTGCCACGGTGATTGGCATGATTCGCGATGAAGTACCTTTTAATACGCTCCTGTCAGCCGACATTCTTTATGTGGCGGACAGTACGCTTCCCGGTGTGGCGGCCTATTCACCGGCCAACAACACCAGTTACCAGAATCTTGAGGATCTGAGCATTGACCTGAGTGATCCGACCAAGCTGGTTCGCAAGGTGCAGTCGACGGAGAGCGGCATTCCCGCCGCCGGTGTGGCGGGGGTAATCACCACGCGTGCCGCGGCAGAGGCCTTTTTCGTCGACGGAACCAACCGTGCAATGTTCCGCTTTACCATGCTGAACCACCTTTGTAACGATATGGACCAGCTCAAGGACACCACACGACCGACAGACCGTATTCGCCAGGATGTCAGTCGCAGCCCGGGTGGCGACAGCCGCATTTTCATGAACGCCTGCGTTGGCTGCCATAGCGGCATGGACCCCATGACCCAGGCGTTTGCCTACCATGACTACGATGCCTCAACGGGACGCATGGTCTATACCCCCGGCCAGGTGCGGCCCAAGTACCTGATCAATGCCGACAACTTCGAGTTCGGTTATGTGACACCCGATGACCACTGGGATAACTACTGGCGTAGTGGCCAGAATGCGGCACTGGGCTGGAGCAATAGCTTGCCCGGCAGCGGCAGGGGTGCCGCATCACTCGGTCAGGAACTGGGTAACAGTACAGCCTTCGCCAGTTGCCAGGTCAGAAAGGCCTACCGCACGGTATGCCTCAACGAGCCCAGTCAGGCGCAGATGGTCGCACTGCGGGACGTGTTGACCAACCAGACCAACTACAACATGAAACAGGTATTCGCTGAAGCGGCTGCCCAGTGTATGGGCAACTAGGCGGCGACAGCTGAGGGGATGATTATGCGCGCGTTTTTCGGAAATGTGATATGGGGCGGCGACTCAGGTCTGGCAGGGCTTTACCGCCTGGGTGCCGTATTGGCATTGTTGTTCACGCTTTCCGCCTGCGGTGGCGGGGCGGGGGCAACAGAGAATCCCCAGACGCCGAACAGTGGAACCGTCAATGCTGCCAGCTACACCGGTCCGGTTGCCCTGACGACGGATATCCGTGCATTCCAGACCAATCTGTGGGAACCCTTGCGGGCCAAAAACCGTTGCGGCGCCTGTCATGTGCCGGGCATACAGTCACCCAGCTTCGCCAGGGACGATGATGTCAACCTGGCTTATGCCGAGGTGGGCGGGCTCGTCGATCTCAAGGTGCCCGGAAATTCACGCCTGGTGAGCAAGGTCGGTGGCGGGCATAACTGCTGGCTGACCAGCAACGCGGCCTGCGCCACCATCATCCAGAACTATATCGAGGCCTGGGCCAATGGCGTGTCGGGCGGGCAGCGCCAGATTCAATTGACGGCGCCGGTGATCAAGGCCCCGGGCGCGACAAAAAATTATCCGGTGTCATCGGCGGATTTTGCTAACACCGTCTGGCCTGTGCTGAGAGCCAATTGCGCGGGTTGCCATGTGGATTCATCGCCGACCCCGCAGTCACCTTTCTTCGCCAGCCCGGTGGTTGCAGATGCCTATGAGGCGGCCAAATCGAAAATGGATCTCAATACGCCCTCCAACTCCCGTTTTGTCGTGCGGCTGCGTGATGAATTCCATAATTGTTTTACCGCCAGTTGCGCCAGCGATGCCCAGGTTATGGAAGATGCTATTACAGCATTTGCAGGGACGATTGCCCCCACCGTGATAGACCCTACACTGGTGGTCAGCAAGGCCCTGACCGTGGCGGATGGCGTGGTCGCCAGTGGCGGCAGCCGCTATGATTCAAATGTTATTGCACTCTACGAATTCAAGTCAGGCTCCGGCAATATCGCCGTGGATTCCAGTGGCGTGGCGCCGGCCCTGAACCTGACCCTGAGCGGTAACGTCAACTGGGTTGGCGGCTGGGGCATCGAGATTGTCAACGGACGCGCACAGGGTTCGACGACGGCAAGCAAGAAGCTGAGTGACCTGATCAAGGCGACCGGCGAGTATTCAATCGAGGCCTGGGTGGCGCCGGCCAACGTGGTGCAGGAAGGTCCCGCGCGCATCGTCAGTTATTCTGCCGGCACCACGGCGCGTAATTTCACGCTTGGGCAGACGAAGTACAATTACGATTTCCTGCAGCGTTCCAGCACCACCGACGGGAATGGCAACCCGGCACTATCCACGGCGGATGCAGACCAGGACCTGCAGGCAACCCTGCAGCACGTTGTTGTTACCTTCGATCCGATCAACGGCCGGAAGATTTACGTGAACGGCGTATTTACCGGTGATGTCGATCCCGTGGCGGCGGGCAACCTGACGGATTGGGACGATACTTTTGCGCTGGTGCTTGGCAACGAGGTGTCCGGTGATCGCCAGTGGACCGGTCAGATACGCATGCTGGCGATTCACAACCGTGCGTTGACACAGGCGCAGATCCAGCAGAACTTCGATGTGGGTGTGGGCGAGAAGTTTTTCCTGCTGTTTTCTGTCAGTGATGTGATTAATCTGCCGGACAGTTATGTGGTATTCGAGGTCAGCCAGTACGACAGCTACAGTTACCTGTTCAGCAAACCCTTCTTTATCAACCTGGACCCGAACGTTACGCCAAACAATATTCCGCTCAAGGGTATGCGCATCGGCATCAACGGGCGGGAAGCGGCCGTCGGGCAGGCCTGGACGCATCTTGATACAGTGCTTGACGCCAGCAACTATAATCCAACGACCGGGCAGGTACTGTCGACGCGTGGCACCATCATTGCGCTGGAGAAGGGGCCGGCCCTGGATGAGTTCTTCCTGACATTCGAGCAACTCGGTACACAGACGCATGTGTTTACCGAGAATTCGCCGTCAACGCCGCCGGATCTCCCGGCGCCACCTGTCAAATCAGAAATCGGTGTACGCACGTTTGATGAAATCAATGCTTCGATGGCATCGCTGACCGGCGTTGACCCGGTGCTTGTACAGCCGAATTTCCAGAACCTGCGCCAGCAACTGCCCGCAGTAGAGAACATGGACGGTTTCCTGTCGGCACACCAGATGGGCATCGCCCAGCTCGCCATAGAGTATTGCAGTGACCTGGTTGACGATGTGTCAAAGCGTGGCGTTTTCTTCGCCGGGTTCGATTTTAATTCGGGCGTGAGTACGGCGTTTGCCTCAGGCAATTCGACAGAGAAAAACCTGATCGTGAATGCCTTGTATGACCGGATGATTGGCCTGGCTAATGGTGGCAGTAATGATCTTGTCAACGCGCCGACACGGGAAGCGGTCAAGACCGAGCTGATCGGCTACGACCTTGCCGGTGTGCATGTGAACAGCAGCAGCCTGTATGACAGGTTGACGTCAGCCTGTCCGGCCGGTTGCGATGCCGCACGCACCCGCGCCATCGTCAAGGCAATGTGTGGATCGGTCCTGGCCAGTGCGGCGGTACTGGTTCAATAAAGCAACGGGGAAAATGAAAATGGCCAAACGTACAAAAAACCTGCGTCCCGACGAACCGCTTTACCATCAGGATCATCCTCGTCCGGTAACGCGGCGTGATTTTCTCCGCCAGGGATTTGTTTCCGGCAGCGGGCTGGTGATGGGCGGGTCGATTTTCAGCCTGTTCAGCAACCCGCGCGCCGCGCAGGCGGCATTGTCTCCGGACCTCACGAGTCTGGCCAGTAGTATTGGTTGTTCGCTTGGCGGTGCAGGCGCGGGCAAGATCCCGTTTATCTGTTTTGACCTGGCGGGTGGCGCCAATATTTCCGGTTCCAACGTGCTGGTGGGGCGGAACACGCAACTCGACGTATTGAGTACGGCAGGTTACAGCAAGCTGGGTCTGCCGGGCGACATGATTCCCGGCGGTATGGAAACGACACCAACGGCCACCAGTAATGGTGATTTCACCGATACCACTTTTGGTCTGGCGTTCCATTCCGACAGTGCCTTTCTGCGCGGCATTCTTGAGCGTGCCGGGACACGGGGCCCCAATATTAATGGTTGTGTCATTCCGGCACGTTCCGATAACGATACCGGCAACAACCCGCATAACCCCATGTACGGCATCGCCGCGGCCGGCGCCGTCGGCGGGGTGGTTACCCTGATCGGTTCGCGCAACTCGGATTCCGGCGGCAACTCCATGGCGCCGGCAACCATGATCAATACAGAAATCCGCCCGACCAAGGTGGACCGACCCAGCGATGTGACCGGTATGGTGGATACCGGCAACCTGACGGGCATACTCAGTGACCCGGCTGATGTGGTCGCCGTGATGGAATCGGTCGCACGGATCAGTAATGGCAAGCTGGGTAGTGTGAATACAGGGCTGTCGGCAACCATCAACACCGGGGCTGATGCCGTGGTCAAGGACCTCATGCGTTGTGGTTATCTGAAGGCCGCCGATATCGCCGACCGCTTCGCCGGGGTGAACATTGACCCTGCCAGTGATGGTGATATCGTCGATGGCGTTGATCCGGCCAATCCTGCGCAGGGTATTTTTACCCAGGCAGAATTCAATGGTGACAGCGAGTTCCGTAAAACCGCTTCGGTCATGAAAATGGTAATCGATGGACACGCCGGCGCCGGAACCATTGCTATGGGGGGTTATGACTACCACACCGGTGACCGCAGTACCGGCGAATTGCGCGACCTGCGCGCCGGGCGCTGCATGGGCGCCTGCCTGGAGTATGCCGCACGACGTGGCGTTCCATTGATGCTGTATGTCTTCAGCGACGGGTCACTGGCCAGCAACGGCACGGTAGACAACAGCACCGATGGTCGTGGCAAAGGGGTATGGACCGGCGATAATTCCTCGACCGCTTCATCCTTCTTCCTGGTCTATAGTCCGAATGGCCCGATCACGGCATTACAGCAACAAATCGGCTACTTCCGCGCCGACGGTTCGGTCGAGACCTCATCGAGCCCGGCGGCGAACAACGTCAACCTGCTGGTCGAGACCGTGATCCTCAACTACATGTCCCTGAACGGGGATCGCGCCAATTTCCAGAACCTGTTCACCGGCTTCGGCAACCCCCCAAGCGCAGCCTTCCTCGACTCCCTGACCGCATTCGGCCCCCTGCCCTGAATTTAAAGGGGTCAGAATTTAAAGGGGTCAGTACCCTTTTCCTCTTTTCCTGAGGAAAAGGGTACTGACCCCTTTAAATTCTTTAAATCGGGTTCGGGGGTTTTTGCGATGGTCCAGGCTTCTACGTGGGTTGCGCCTGCTCGTTTGAGCGTGGCGGCCAGTGTGTTGAGTGTGGTGCCGGTGGTAAAGACATCATCGATCAGTACAATCCGCTGACCGGACACATTGTGGCGTAACGTGAAGGCGTCGTGCAGGTTGTGACGACGTTTTTTGGCCGCCAGTTTCGATTGTGGCGGGGTGTCGCGGGTGCGGCTGACGCAGCGTGCTTCAATCCGATAACCGGATGCCTGCAACGGGCGGGCAATTTCGAGTGCCTGGTTAAACCCGCGCTGACGCAAGCGGCGAGGGTGCAGGGGGACCGGGACCAGCCAGGCATCTTCTGTGGCCCGGAACTGTTCGGCCAGTATCCCGCCGAGCAGACGCGCCAGGGTCAGTTCCTGGTGAAATTTCATTCGGCGAATCCACTGATCGACCGGGGCCTGGTAGCTGAACAGGGCGTGGCAGGCGTCAAGCGCAGGCGGGTGGCGCAGACAGGTTTCGCACTGCCCGGGATGGAGGGTCGGCAGAGGCTCCGCGCAGCTTGTGCAGCCCGGTGCAAGCCAGGGAAGTTCCCGGTAGCAACCG
>JALWRY010000173.1 GCA_027080445.1 Thiohalobacter sp.
CCTCACGCGGTGAGGTCGGTACGCCGGTGGCGGAGCTGTTCCCGAACCTGCGCGGGCAGGTGGACCTTGATTTTAGCGAACCGGCGCCGGCACGGTTGGCGGCCTGCGACCTGGTGTTTTTCGCCACGCCCAATGGCATCGCCATGAAAATGGCCGGGGAACTGCTCGAAGCCGGAGTGAAAGTCATTGATCTGGCGGCGGATTTCCGCCTCAAAGACCCGGAACTGTGGCAGGACTGGTACGGCATGGCGCATGCCTGCCCGGATTTACTTGAAGAAGCCGTGTACGGGTTGCCGGAAGTGAACCGTACCGCAATCGCCGCGGCCAGGCTGGTGGCCAATCCCGGGTGTTACCCCACGGCCGTACAGCTGGGGTTTTTACCGCTGCTGGACGCCGATGGCGCCGACCTGTCCGGCCTGATTGCCGACTGCAAGTCCGGGGTCAGCGGCGCCGGGCGCAAGGCTTCCGTGGGTACGCTGCTGGCGGAAGCCTCGGAGAGTTTCAAGGCCTACGGGGTGCCGGGACACCGGCACCTGCCGGAAATCCGGCAAGGTCTGGAGACGGTTTCCGCTGGCAAGGTGGGCCTCACCTTCGTGCCGCACCTGACGCCCATGATCCGCGGTATACACGCCACCCTGTACCTGCGCCTGGATAACCCGGCGCTGGATCTGCAGGCGCTGTTCGAAAGCCGCTACCGCGATGAGCCCTTCGTTGATGTGCTGCCAGCCGGTTCACACCCGGAAACCCGCAGCGTCAAGGGCGCCAACCATTGCCGGCTGGCGGTGCACCGTGCGCCCGGCGCGGATGTCGTGGTGGTGCTGTCGGTCATCGATAACCTGGTCAAGGGCGCCGCCGGCCAGGCGGTGCAGAACATGAATATCATGTTCGGGCTGGACGAGGCCGCCGGCCTCCACGGCATCGCCTTGTTACCCTGAAACCGGCATGATAGTTGCCTGAGTAATTGAGTCATCAAGCGAGTGATGGACAGCGGACAACGCAAGATTCTGGTGTATTCGCCGAGGACGCTGTGGCTGGCGCTCGGCGCGCTGGTGTTACTGGCGCTGCTGGGAATTTCGGTGGCGTTCACTTTTGGCAAGCAGTATGCCGGTGACGAACTGGCGCGACTGGCGTCACAGCGCGATCAGCTCGATGAGAAGATCAGCGATCTCGAGAAAGCCAACCGTGAACTGCGTGAGCGGGTGGTGGTGCTGAAGAAATCGAGCGAGATCGACCGGCGCGCCAGCCTGGACGTACGGGATTCCTACGCGGTGTTGCAGAATGAACTGCTGGAACTCCGCAAGGAACTGGAATTTTATCGCGGCATTGTGTCGCCCGGCGCGGCCAATGCCGGTTTGCAGATACAGCGTTTTGAACTGACGCCGGGTCGTGAGGCCGGTCATTTTGACTACAGCCTGACCCTGACGCAGCTCAAGCACAACGACCGCTATGCACGGGGTTCGATACACATCGCTGTAGAAGGTTTGCAGGATGGCAAGACGGTAAAGTTGCCAATGTCGGCGCTGGTGGCAAAAAATACGGCTACACTGAAGTACAAGTTCAGGTACTTCCAGCACTTTGCCGGCACGCTGGTGTTGCCGAAAGGTTTTACGCCGCAACAGGTGACGATTCGCCTGGTGCCGCATGGCAAGCGGCAACCGGCCGGCGTGGAGTCTACTCTGGACTGGCCGGCCACAACGGCCAGTGGGCTGATTTGAGGTTAAGGAGATAACCATGTTTGGATGGGGGAAAAGCACCGGCTGTACCAGTATCGATACAATCATCGGACAGCACACCTGCCTGAAGGGCGATATCCATTTCAGCGGTGGCCTGCACATCGATGGCAAGGTCGAGGGCAACATTACGGCTGAACCCGGCGCGGAAGCCGTGCTGACGGTGAGCGAGCAGGGCAGCATCGAGGGCGATGTGCAGGTACCCAATCTTGTGCTGAACGGCTCGATTGTCGGTGATGTACACGTCAGCGAACGTGTCGAACTGGCCAGCCACGCGCGCGTGAATGGCAACCTCTATTACAGCCTGATCGAGATGTCGATGGGCTCGGAAGTCAACGGCAGCCTGGTGCACCGGGCGGGATCGCGACAGATCGAAGTGGAAGAAGACAGGACGCCGGAGATCGATGAGCCAGGCATGACGGCGGTCAAGTAATCCCCGGTAACGAGAATCTTTGCTACAGTTCGCGGTCTGTGTACTGACGCAGTCCGGGGAACAATGTTGTGGCCAAACGCCTGATTCTGGTAGTTCTTATCCTGATCGTGATCTTCGGCGGGATTTTCGGTTGGAAAACATACAGCGGCATGAAGATGGCGGCGATGATGTCACGCCCGCATCCGCCTGCCGTCATTGCCTCCGCCGAGGTTAAAGTCGAAAGCTGGCAGCCCTGGTTGCACGCCATCGGCAGTGTTACGGCCACGCAGGGCATTTCCGTGACCACCGAAGTGGCCGGACAGGTCCATGAAATTCTCGTCAAATCAGGTCAGCCGGTTAAGGCCGGTGAGGTGTTGTTGCGTCTTGACGACAGTGTCGACAGGGCCGAACTCAGGGGATTGATAGCCCAGCGTACCCTGGCCAAACTTCAGTTCGAGCGCGCCAGTCGCTTGCTCAAGGATAAATCGGTGTCGCGTTCTGACTACGATGCGTCGCGTGCCAGGCTCGACAGTGCCGAGGCGGATGTTGATGCCAGGCGTGCGCTGATGGCGAAAAAAACCATCCGCGCACCGTTCAGCGGGCGGCTGGGGATTGCCGACATCAATCTCGGGCAGTACCTGTCCCCGGGTGACGCCATTGTGCCGTTGCAGGCGCTGGACCCCATCTACGTGGATTACCACCTGCCGGAACGCCACCTCGCCGATGTGCACGTCGGGCAGGCCGTGGACGTTGTCGTGCAGGCCTGGCCGCAGCGCCACTTCAAGGGCGTGATCAGTGCCATCAATCCGGGTATAGATACCGGCACCCGCACGTTGCGTCTGCGCGCCACGCTGGACAATCCGGACCAGTTACTGCGCCCCGGTATGTTTGCCGAGGTACGCACGGTGTTGCCGCGGCGCGACAATATCCTCACATTACCGCGTACCGCCGTGACCTATAACCCCTACGGTGAATCTGTCTTCGTCATCCAGAAAAAAGGCGACGGCCTGGTGGTGCAGAACCGTCCGGTAAAGACCGGCGAAGTGCGCAACGGCCGCGTGGAGATTGTCAAAGGCCTGCAGGCCGGTGATACGGTGGTGACAGCCGGGCAGAACAAGTTGCGTAACGGTCTGCCGGTGAGCATCGACAACAGCGTGAAGCTCGACGGCCAGGTCCAGGGCGGATGAAGTTTACCGACCTGTTCGTTAACCGGCCGGTACTGGCCAGCGTCATCAGCCTGTTGATATTGCTGGTGGGCCTGCGCGCTATTTTTTCCCTGGAAGTGCGCCAGTACCCGGAAACAGAAAATACCGTGGTGACCGTCACCACCAGCTACCCGGGCGCCAGCAGCGAACTGGTCAAGGGGTTTATTACCACGCCCCTGCAACAGGCGGTCGCCGAAGCCGACGGGATCGACTACCTGACATCGCGTTCCACCCAGGGCCGGTCGACGATCGAAGCCCACATGAAACTCAACTTCGATCCAAACGCCGCCGTCGCGGAGATCCAGGCCAAGGTCGCCAGTCAGCGCAATGTGCTGCCCGCCGAAGCCGACGACCCGGTGATCGATTCCACCACCGGGGAAACCACCGCGCTCATGTATCTGGCGTTTTACAGCGACAGCATGCAGCCGTCACAGATTACCGATTACCTGCTGCGCGTCACCCAGCCGCAGTTGCAGGCCGTGCCCGGTGTCGCCAAGGCGCAGTTGATCGGCAACAAAACCTTCGCCATGCGTATCTGGCTGGACCCGAAACGCATGGCGGCCTTGAACGTGACTGCCAACGACGTGCGCGATGTACTGCGCGCCAACAACTACCTCGCCAGCGTGGGCCGCGCCAAGGGCCATTACACAGCTATCGACCTGACGGCAACGACAGACCTCGCCAGTGTCGAGGATTTCCGCAAACTGGTGGTGCGCTCCGCGGACGGTGTACTGGTGCGGCTGGATGATATCGCCACGCCTGAACTGGGCGCGGAGGATTATGACGCTATCAGCTGGTACAAGGGCAAGCCGGCGATTTTTGTCGGCGTCAAACAGGCGCCCGGCGCCAACCCGCTGGACGTGGCAAAACGTGTGCGCGAGTTGATCCCGGACATCCGCAAGCAGTTGCCGGAAGGCTTGCAGGTACGCATTCCCTACGATGCCAGTGTCTTCATTGAAGACTCCATCGACGAAGTGTTCAAAACCCTGCTTGAAGCCGTCGGTATCGTACTGATCGTGGTCTACCTGTCCCTCGGCTCGATGCGCGCCGCCATCGTCCCGGCGGTTGCCGTGCCGCTGTCGCTGGTCGGCGGCGCCTTCCTGATGTTGCTGATGGGTTTTTCCATCAACCTGCTGACACTGCTGGCGATGGTGCTGGCCATCGGTCTGGTTGTGGATGACGCCATTATCGTGGTGGAAAACGTGCACCGGCATATTGAAAAGGGTGAATCGCGGTTTAACGCGGCACTGATCGGTGCGCGTGAACTGGCCCTGCCGATTATTGCCATGACCACCACGCTGGTGGCCGTGTATGCGCCCATCGGTTTTATGGGTGGCCTGGTGGGCACCCTGTTTACCGAGTTTGCCTTTGCACTGGCAGGCGCCGTTTTGATTTCAGGTGTGGTGGCCTTGACCCTGTCGCCCATGCTGTCGTCCAGGGCGCTCAAGCCGCACGGGCAGCAGGGGCGTTTCGAGCAATGGGTAGAACGGGGCTTTGAGCGCCTGGCGGTAGTCTACCATCGGCTTCTGCACGGCACCCTGGACGCCCTGCCAGCGACGCTGCTGTTTGCTGCCGTGGTGCTGGTGTCTATTGTGTTTATGTTTATCACCAGCAAACACGAACTGGCGCCGGTTGAAGACCAGAGCATCCTGTTCTTTCAGGCCACGGCGCCACAGACAGCCACGCTGGAATACAACGAGGCCTATACGCGGCAGATCGTCAGCGCGTTTGAAACCATCCCCGAATACTACGAAAGTTTTTTTCTGCTGGGGCGTGGTGACCCGACCACCACCTTCGGCGGGTTCAAAATGCAGCAGCCGTCGAAGCGCGCGCGTTCACAGATGCAGGTGCAACCGGAGTTGCAACAGAAACTGTCACATATCGCCGGTTTCCAGACGATGGTGTTTCCACGCCCCAGCCTGCCCGGCTCCGGTGGCGGGGTGCCGGTACAGTTTGTGATCACCAGCGATAGCAGCTATCGCGCGCTGGACAGCATGGCCGACCAGTTGATCGGTCGCGCCATGCACAGTGGCCGTTTCATGTTCCTGATGAAAAGCACGCAGTACACGCGACCGCGTACCACGCTGGTGATCGACCGCGATCGCGCCGGTGACCTGGGTATCAGCATGGCCGACATCGGGCGTAACCTGGCGACCCTGCTGGGCGGCAATGACGTCAACCGTTTCAGTCTTGAAGGACGCAGTTACAAGGTCATACCGCAAGTGGCGCGCAAGTTTCGCCTGCAGCCGGACAGCCTCAAGAACTATTACATCCGTCCCGGTTCCGGCGAACTGGTCAACCTGGCGACCGGCCTGACAAGCACCAATGCCTCGCGCGACCTGGGCGCGGCACCGCTGGTACCACTGGATGAAATTGTCCATCTGAAGGAAAGTGTCGAGCCGAGCCAGCGAACCCAGTTCCAGCAACTCAATTCACTGACCCTGATGGGGGTGATGGCGCCGCGCGTGCCGCTGGGCGAGGCACTCGACTACCTGGAGACTACGGCGCGTGAACTGTTCCCGCGTGGCTTTGGCTGGGACTTCGCCGGACAGTCACGCCAGTTTGTCCAGCAGGGCAGTGCGTTGCTGGTGACCGGTTTGTTATCTATGCTGGTTATCTACCTGGTGCTTGCTGCACAGTTTGAAAGCTGGCGCGACCCGCTGATTATCCTGGTGTCTGTTCCCATGTCGATTGCCGGTGCGCTGGCGTTTATCACGCTCGGCTTTGCGACAGTGAATATCTACACCCAGGTCGGGCTGATTACCCTGATTGGCCTGATTGCCAAAAACGGTATCCTGATTGTCGAGTTCGCCAACCAGTTGCAGATCACCGAAGGCCTGGACAAACGACAGGCAGTAGAACGCGCCGCGGCCATCCGCTTGCGGCCTATCCTGATGACAACCGTGTCCATGATCGTCGCCATGTTCCCGCTGCTGCTCGCCAGCGGCCCGGGGGCTGTCAGCCGTTTTCATATTGGTTTGACGATTGCTACCGGGCTTGGGATTGGTACTTTGTTTACCTTGTTCGTTGTGCCGGCTGTTTATCTTGTGTTGGCGAAGACGCATCATCAGGAGGCGTCTGGTGAGGCTGTAAATACAGCATATATTTGATGGGTGGTGGTATTAATATTTGCCAGATATACTGATACCGTCCACTTAGAGTTAGGAGATAAATCAATGAGTCAAAGTGTGGAGTTTCAAATCAAATTTTTATTGCTCATGTTATTTATGTCTGGCCTAAGCGCATGTGCAACGTCCAAGACAGTTTATACAGCAGACGGAAAGACAGGGCATAGTATAAATTGTTCAGGTAGCGCGCTTAATTGGGGGATGTGCTATGAAAAGGCAGGGAAAATCTGTGGTTCAAAAGGGTATAAAGTTCTAGAAAAAAGTGGGGATCAAGGTGCTGTTGTGTCGGGAAACCAATTTGGATTGTACGGTGGCTCGGTTATTAACCGAAGCATGATTATTCAGTGTAAAGAGTGAAATCTCTTAACTATTGCCTCAATCCGCCTACGTTTCGTGACTCCGGGATCTGTTTAGGCAAAAGTTATATGCACAGAGAAATATGAGTGAAGAGTTCCCTAAATAAGATAGA
>JALWRY010000174.1 GCA_027080445.1 Thiohalobacter sp.
AATGGTGCGTAAAACGTGCGCCGGTTTCCGCCAGGCGGTCCACCAGGTCCGGGGCGATCTCGCTGACCTGCTGCATATAACGGCTGTACCGGGCGTGCAACACCTTGCCCTTGATACGATCGCCAATTTCATAGCCGTCGAGTTTCATCTCGGGGCGTTTGCGCAGCATCTCGGCTGTGACTTCAAAATCCTCTTCGAGAATTGGCGCCGGCCCTTTTTCCTCGGCCAGTTCCAGCGCCGTCTGCCAACCGGTCAGCGCCAGTTCGCGACTGACCTTCTCCGTGAACGCCACTGAATCCTGTTCGCCGTACTTCATGCGCAACATGGTGGTCGTGGAACCGAGACCGAGGAAGCCCATACCATGGCGGCGCTTGCGCATGATTTCATCCCGCTGCTGCTGCAACGGCAGGCCGTTGATCTCCACCACGTTGTCGAGCATGCGGGTGAAAATGGAAACCACCTTGCGGAATTCTTCCCAGTCGAAGTGTGCGTTCTCGGTGAACGGGTCACGCACAAACTTGGTCAGGTTGATGGAACCCAGCAGGCAGGAACCATAGGGGGGCAATGGCTGTTCACCACAGGGATTGGTCGCACGGACATTCTCGGTGAACCAGTTGTTGTTCATTTCATTGACCTTGTCGATGAGGATGAACCCCGGCTCGGCAAAGTCGTAGGTGGAGGCCATGATCATGTCCCACAGACGACGCGCACGGATGGTGCGGTACACCTTGCAGGCCACCAGCCCGTTTTCATTGCTGACATAGCCTTCTGTTATCGGCCATTCACGCCACACCACCTTGCCGGTGTCATACAGATCCATGCTCTCTTCATCGACTTCCTGCCTAGTCAGCGGGAAAGCCAGCTTCCACTCAGCATCATGGCTCACGGCTTCCATGAACTCCCGGGTGATCAACAGTGACAGGTTAAACTGCCGCAGCCGGCCATCCTCACGCTTGGCGCGCACGAAATCCATCACGTCGGGGTGACCGACATCGAATGTCGCCATCTGCGCGCCGCGCCGGCCACCGGCCGACGACACGGTAAAACACATCTTGTCGTAGATATCCATGAACGACAGCGGCCCGGAGGTGTAGGCGCCGGCGCCGGACACATAGGCGCCTTTCGGCCGCAGGGTGGAAAATTCATAGCCGATGCCACAACCGGCCTTGAGCGTCAGCCCGGCCTCGTGCACCCGCTCCAGGATATCGTTCATCGAATCCTTGATAGTGCCGGACACGGTGCAGTTAATGGTGGATGTCGCCGGTTTGTGCTCCAGCGCACCGGCGTTGGAGGTAATGCGGCCGGCAGGAATCGCCCCGTGGCGCAACGCCCAGACAAACTGCTCTTTCCAGTACGCCTGCTTCTCGGGTGTGACTTCCACCTCGGAGAGCGCACGCGCCACGCGCTGGTAGGTATCGTCGATGGTTTCATCGACCGCGACACCGTCCTTGCGCTTTAACCGGTACTTCTTGTCCCAGATATCCATTGAGGCATCCTGCAGGGGGATATCGGCAACACCGGTCGAAACAGACTTCAGCTGGACTGATTTCATCGCGACTCCTGACTCCTTTATGTATTTAATTTTATTTGTGATTTTCTGACCGTTCATGAGTACCCCGACATATTGGGGTAAATCTCTGGCCGAACCACAAGATGTTGTGTGAACGAGCGGTAAGGTTAGGTCTGGCCAGTGCTGCTGTCAAGCCTCGTTTCAACACAATTTTATATAATTATTCTAGTTAACTTACAAAGCCTTATCTATAAATCCTGCTTATAAACATGAAGCCACTGTCGGCTTGTGCTAGACAGGTTCGCCGAACAGAAAAACACTATATATTGTGGTACTGATATACGCCTCCCGCCGCCTTCCTGTTACACTGAACTTGTGCAGCGCACACCGGTCTTTATTACCGATTCGTTCATCATTTTCCAGGAGTATTCAACCTTGGCTTACCCGGCACACCGCCTGAACCTGTCTTTTCTTTTTCTTGTCCTGACCCTTATCAGCGCACCACTACTTGCCTCCCTGCCCGTCAGCGTCAATGGCCAGCCGTTGCCGACCCTGGCGCCCATGCTGGCCAAAGCCACGCCGGCCGTGGTCAACATCGCCACCCTTGGGCACATCGAAGTCAGGCAGAACCCGCTGATGCAGGACCCGCTATTCCGGCAGTTCTTCAACCTGCCGCAACAACCCCGGCAGCGACAGACGCAAAGCCTGGGTTCAGGCGTCATCGTGGATGCGGACAAGGGCTATATCCTGACCAATAACCATGTCATTGAAAAAGCCGACAAGATCAGCGTCACACTGCACGATGGCCGGCACTTCAACGCCAAACTGCTGGGTACCGACAAGGCCTCCGATATCGCTGTCATCCAGATTCCCGCCAAACACCTGACCGCCCTGCCGCTGGCGGATTCGGATACCCTGCAAGTAGGCGATTTTGCCGTCGCCATCGGCAACCCCTTTGGCCTGGGACAGACCGTCACATCCGGCATCATCAGCGCACTGGGACGCACCGGTCTCGGCATCGAGGGCTACGAGGACTTCATCCAGACCGATGCCTCGATCAACCCGGGCAACTCGGGTGGGGCGCTGGTCAACCTGCGCGGTGAGCTGATCGGCATTAACACCGCCATCCTCGCACCGGGTGGTGGCAACGTCGGTATCGGCT
This sequence comes from Thiohalobacter sp., assembly GCA_027080445.1. GTDB lineage: Bacteria > Pseudomonadota > Gammaproteobacteria > DSM-19610 > DSM-19610 > Thiogranum. The sequence continues at coordinate 2,673 of JALWRY010000174.1, forward strand.
TCGCGATCCCCGTCAACATGGCCGGCAGTATCATGCAACAACTGATCGAGCACGGCGAAGTCGAACGCGGCCAACTTGGCATCACCGCCCAGGACCTGACCCCGGAGCTGGCAGGCGCCTTTGGCATCGACCGTCAAAACGGCACCGTCATTTCCCGTATTGAACCCGGCTCCCCCGCTGACCGCAGCAAGCTGCAGGTCGGTGACGTCATCCTTGAAATCGACGGCAAGCCGGTACACAGCTCCAGTGATGTGCGCAACCGCGTTGGCCTGCTGCGCGTCGGCTCCAGGGTTACCATGACACTGTGGCGCAACGGGCATACCTTCAGGCAATCCGTTCTGATCGAACGCGCGCACCTGGCGGAACTGGCCGGTAAAACACTGCACTACCAACTGGCCGGGGCAACGTTCAGTAACCTGCCGAAAAAACTGCAGGAACGTTACGGGGCTGAGGGCGTGTTACTGAGCGCCATAAAACCCGGCAGCCCCGCCTGGCAAACCGGCCTGCGCAAAGGCGATATTATTCGCTCGGCAAACCGCGTGACCCTGCACAACATCGAGGATTTCAAGCGTGCGGCAAAAGCCAGAAGGGAACTGCTGATCAACGTACAACGCGGTGATAGCGCCATGTTTCTTCTGTTACAGTAAACACGGCAACCCGAACAAGACACAACATCAACAGCCCGGCCAGGTCGTCCATGACGGCCGGGCCGCCTGCGAAGGACAAGACATGGCAAAAAAAATGCTCATCATGATGACCAGCGGCCCGGACACCCCGACACGCCTGGAAACACCCTTTAACCAGGCAATGACCGCCGTCGCCCTGGACGCCGAGGAAGTCGTCATCGTCTTCACGATGGAAGGCACGCGATTACTGAAGAAAGGCGTGGCGGAAAAGATTTTTACCCGCGAAGGTGGTCCCAGTGTCTATGAAGCCATACAAACCACGAAAGAATGTGATGTAAAATTCTACGTATGCCCTTCCTCGCTCGAATTGCACAAGCTGGAGCTGGAAGACTGTATCCCCGAACTGGATGGTGCAATGGGTGCAGCGGGTTACGCCACGATGGGATTGCAGGATGATGTGGTGGTTTTTTGTTATTAGGACTGCAGTGTCCTAAGCCAGCCCACATTCGTGACGATCAGTTTTTAGTTATGATTCTCCCTGTCCTCCTTCACCCACTGACTTGTACTACCGGGCAAAGCACGGGTTGACCTACGAAGGACGTCCATCTCCTCCACCGTTTTTTGGCGCCGTTGTTGAAGAAAATATACCCTGATGGCGCAATTGACCAGGAGACTGCGCTCACCGCAGGACAATACGCGCATGTCCTGCCAGACATCGTTATCCAGCATGACTTTGATCTTATGTGACATGGTTTTAGTACTCCCCCTCGCTTACACGCCCATTATACGCGTGCACTACAGCCGGCACACCAACAATAGACTGCATCCGAAGCTTTTGCCAGAGAGACCCGTTAAGACGGTCAAATCCTCTATGTTATTCATCTTCTTTTCCGGCATCATAATCACCCTGTTGTTCTTCAACACCCACACTAGCATCCGATGAGTGAAGCGCTTCACCCACTTCCTGCATTTCTTCCAACGCTGCAATAATTCTTTCCAGCGGTAGCGCTGCCCAGCGTCTCAGCGCTTCACGATTCGCACCCTCCCAGGTGGCAAGCTTCCAGTCCACATCATCCTCCGGCTTTTTAGCCATTTTTCTCGTCCTGCAATATACGCAACTGCTCGATATCAATTCGATCCTGCTCTCGGCCCGCAACCTGTTTCATGTGAATCAGTGTCGGTATGGAAACAAACCGTATCTCGATATCACCGTACAGCGGTTTTACGAGGGCGCGGCTGTACTCGTCGTCGAACGGAAAGGGTTCGGTTACAAAGATATCGATGGGCGTTTCTCGGTGATCATCGCACCATAGCTGAAGTACCTGCATCCCTTTATCTCGTATCCAGCTTTCGCGCTGCTCGGGATCGGCGAACTGCTCGCTGCTGACAGGGATATTCGGGCTATACCCCAAATCGCCAAGTGCGGCGAATGCCTTTTGGATATTATCGGGCGCCAGCTGCAGAACAAAATCTACATCCTTCGTAAACCGCAGGTAACCGTGCGCATTGACAGCAAGCCCCCCGGCGACCAGGTAACGTACCTTGGCTGAATTAAGCGCCTGGAATATCTTGCCAACACTGTCCAGTTTCATAGCAACTCTCTCCTTGCAGTACTTTATACCACCCCTACCCTGTCAAAACCTGACCAGGCAAATTATTTTTTATACTGCACCGCAGCGGCGTTCAAGCTCTCAGCAACCGCATCACGCAGTTTTTCAGGTTTAAGCACCTCCACTTCCGGCCCGTATTTCAGAATATCCATAATCAGCTCACGCGGGTCACTGTAAGGAATACGCATCTCAAAGCTGCCATTTTTCAACAGCCGACCCTGTTGCGAGGGATGCCATTGTTCATCGGCAACCCAGCGGGCTGCATCCGGCGTAAAACGCAGTACGGCTGTATTGACAGGCTCCCCGGAGAAAATCCCGTATGCACGGGTAAAGTGTTTATCGAGTGCGGCATCGCTACATTCCCGCGCAGTTTGCGGCAATGTATCGACCAGATGCAGGCGGTCCAGCGAAAAACTACGCAGGTTATTTCTCAGGTAACACCAGGCGTCCAGATACCAGTTGCTACGATAGTAGACAAGACGCTGCGGAGAGATATTACGTTCTGTGATTTCATCACGCTCTCGACCATGATAGAGCACGCTGAGGCGTCGACGCTCGAACAATGCGCGGCTGAGTTGCTGGAATAATTTAAGATCCGTCGGCCTTGCCGCCATTTGCAGAATATGGATGCGACGCCCGATGTCTTCACTGCTTCCGCCCTGCTGCTGCAAGAGTTGCTCAATCTTGTCCCGTGCAGGCTCGATGTAACGGCTTGCCAATCCGGGCTGCAACTCGGACAGTAGTTGCCAGGACACCATCAGCGCATACAGTTCCTCGGGCGAAAACCACAGGCCAGGCAGTTCATACCGCTGCCCCGGTTGGTCGGTATACCGCCAGCCCTTGAAAGTGCGATCATATGTCAGCGGTGCGTTCATATCGTCACGCAGGGCATGCACCAGGCGGCGCGCAGTTGATTCCGAACACTGCATTTCCTCGCAGATAACCCGTAATGACACCGGCCTGCGTCGCTGACTGAGCAGGCGATGTAGCTCAAACAATCGGTGAAGCTTATTCATACACGCCACCTATACATAGAACTGTATTACATTATGTCATACGACAGAATGGCAAATAATCGCAGATGGCTACCTGGCACTTAAAGTGGTGGTTTTTTGTTACCAGGAAATAAATCAAACAGGCATCAGGTCGTCAACCGCCGGTAAATATCCGACACCTTGAGCGGCAGCTTGCGCACCTCATCGATCACCGCGTAGTTCACGGCGCCGTACATGTGCGGCAGGTAATCCTTCGCCTCACTATCGATGGTAATACAGAACGGGTGAATCCCGCTGCGCTTGGCTTCGATCAGGGCCATTCGGGTATCTTCGATGCCGTAGGCGCCCCGGTAGGTGTCATAATCATCCGGCTTGCCATCGGACAGCGTAATCAGCAGCTTGGTCCGCGCCTCAACTTCATCCAGCAGACGGGTAAGATGACGTATGGTTACGCCCATACGCGTATAGTCTTTCGGCTGGATGCCGCTGATGCGCGCACGCACATCATCGTCATAAGGCTCGTCAAAACGCTTTACCCGGTAAACTTCACAACGCTTTCGCGTCATGCCGGAAAAGCCGTATATCGCATAGCGGTCACCCAGGGTTTCCAGCGCCTCGCATAACAGCACCAGCGCCTCGCGCTCGGCATCATTGATCCATCCCTTGGTGGAACCGCTCATGTCGATCATGAACATAACAGCGATATTGCGTTCCATTTTATGCATCCGGGTGAACAGACGCTCGCTCATTTCCGCGCCATGACGCATATCGGCCAGTGCTTCGACCAATGCATCGATGTCCACATCGTCACCATAGGGCTGTTTCTTCAGCAGCTTGTCTTCGCCGCGCAAGGCTTCGAAGGTACGACGCAAATCCATCGCCAGGCCACGGTACTTGTGGAGGGTTTCATTGACAAAATTGTCGCGGCTCGGGTGTACCTCCATCTCTCGCAACACCGCCCAGTTCTTCCGGTAGTTCTGTCGCTCGTAGTCCCACTCGTTGTAAAGAAAGGCGC
>JALWRY010000175.1 GCA_027080445.1 Thiohalobacter sp.
GTCGATGCCCAGGCCGGTCTTGGCGCTGACCTCGATGGCATCGGTCGCGTCGAGGCCGATCACATCCTCGATCTCCTGCTTGACGCGGTCCGGCTCCGCCGAGGGCAGGTCGATCTTGTTCAGCACCGGCACCACTTCCAGCCCCTGCTCGATCGCCGTGTAGCAATTCGCCACACTCTGCGCCTCCACACCCTGCGCCGCATCGACGACCAGCAGCGCACCTTCGCAGGCCGCCAGTGAACGCGAGACCTCGTAGGAGAAATCCACGTGACCCGGCGTATCGATAAAGTTCAGCACATACGCTTTACCATCCTTCGTCCGGTAAGGCAGCGACACACTCTGTGCCTTGATGGTAATGCCGCGTTCACGCTCCAGGTCCATGGAGTCCAGCACCTGCGCTTCCATCTCGCGCTCGCTCAGACCGCCACAAATCTGGATAAAGCGATCTGCCAGCGTGGATTTGCCGTGGTCGATATGCGCGATGATGGAAAAATTCCGGATATGGGACAGATCTGTCATGTATAACCTGGTTTATAAAACAGAATGGCGCCAAATGTGGCGCCATTCAGTCATTGCGAGCGGAGCGCGGCAATCTCATGCAATGGAATCCGTCTGTTAGAGATTCCTTAAATGTTGGCAGTATACACGCTATTGACGCGGCGACCCACTGGATCCCGCGCCCAGAAAGGCTTCCAGGGCGGGCTGATCCAGGTGATAGTGGCAAATCTCCTGCTCCCCGCCCACCAGCACCGGCACCCATTCGTCATAGCGCTGTGCCAGTTGAGGGTCGCGATCGATATCCTCCAGCCGTAACGCGAAGTCCAGACCGGTTTGCAGGCCCCGCAGGGCCTGCAACATGGTTTCACACAGGTGACAGCCTTCGCGGTAGTACAGCGTCAGCGTCGGTCTGCCCGACATGGCGGTCAGTCGTCCTTCGGCACTCTGAGTGCGAGGAAAATCGGGCCGCCGCGCCGCTGGACCAGTATCGGCACCGACTTGCCCGCCGGCAGCTTCTTGATCATGGACTCGAACTGTCTCACATCCTTGATCGATACCCCGTTGATCCGCAGGATAATATCGCCCTGACGCACACCGGCATCAGCCGCCGCGCCGGCATCGATCGCATCCACCAGCACACCGTTTTCCAGGCCCAGTTCCTTGCGCTGTTCCGCCGTCAGATCGGCCACCTTGACGCCCAGCCGGTTATCGCTGGTCACCTTGCTCTCGGCCGCCTTGGCAATCTCCTTGTCCTTGTCCGGCAACTCGGCCAGTGTGACCCAGAGCGTCTGGGTCCGCTTGTTGCGTATCACCTTGACGGGTACGCGCTTGTTCACCGGCGTACTGCCCACGATCGGCGGCAGACTGGACGAACGTTCAATCTCCTTGCCGTTGAACGACAGCACCACATCACCCACCTGCAGGTGCGCCTTCTCCGCCGGGCTGTCCGGCATGACCTTGGCGATCAGTGCACCCTGCGGCTTGCTCATACCAAAGGATTCCGCCAGTTCACGCGTCACATCCTGGATCAGCACACCCAGCCAGCCACGGCTGACCTTGCCATGTTCCTTGAGCTGGTCGGCGACATCCATGGCGACATCTATCGGGATGGAAAAGGACAGGCCCATATAGCCACCGGTGCGGCTGTAGATCTGCGAATTGACCCCGACAACCTCACCATCCATGTTGAACAGCGGACCACCCGAGTTACCCGGGTTGATGGCGACATCGGTCTGAATGAAGGGCACGTAATTCTCGCGCGGTAACGCACGACCCTTGGCGCTGACAATACCGGCGGTCGCCGAGTGATCGAAGCCGAAGGGCGAACCAATGGCCAGCACCCATTCACCCACTTTCAGCTGTTCCGACTTGCCGATCCTGACCACGGGCAGGTCATCGGCCTTGATTTTCAACAGGGCGATATCGCTGCGTTCGTCGGTGCCGACAATTTCAGCCTTGAGTTCGCGACGGTCGGCCAGCCGGACAATCACCTCGTCGGCATCCTTGACCACGTGATTATTGGTCAGAATATAACCGTCTTTTGAGATAATAAACCCGGAACCCAGTGACTTGGCCTCGTGGTACGGCGGCGGCGCCGCGCCCCCGCCACCCGGCTGACCAAAGAAATGCTTGAATAAATCATTAAAGGGAGAATCCTTGGGCAGGTTGGGTATTTCGATACCCTCGGGCAACTGCATGCCACCCGATTTCACCTTTTGGGTGGTACTGATGTTGACCACCGCACTACTGGTCTGTTCGACCAGATCGGTAAAGTCCGGCAAGCCCCGCGCCTGCAAGGGACCGACAAACGCCAGCACCAGAACAAAAACTGATCCCACTCTCTTCAACAAGGTCATAGTGACTCCTGAACTACTGTGTCGTAATCATGATTGCCGGTCGCCCGGACAATTTTCGTAAAACCACGGGTTGATAATCGGCGTCATGGCGGATACGCCGGGTAAAACGCCGTAACCAGAATAATCCACCGATGAAGCCCGAAACCCCCAGTATGAGGCTCGCCGCTTCGGCACTTTGCCACAGAAAACGCTGTGCACCCAAATCGCCCAGCAAAGCCCCCAGCAAAAGCAGCACGATCGGCACGGCATAAACCGCCAGCGAACCCTTGATCAGCGCCCGCTCGCGAATCCCGATAACCACCTCGTCACCGGCCTTTAACGGCATGTCGGCCAGAACCCGGACAACCGTGCGGCGCTTGCCCAGCGCGCGGGAAATCGCGGCCGTGCCACACGCCTTGTTGGCCGAACAGGAACCGCAGGTAGAACGACGCTGCGTCTCCACCCAGACAGTCTGGTGATCGACTTCAACAACACGGGCTGTTTCTTCCAGCATGGGTTTCAACGAATCCGCACGGATTTCCCGATCAGTTCGACGGTCTGCATGGGTACCTCGCCAACCACCGTCACATAATAGCCGCCGACCATGGTGCCGTATGCATTCAGCGCGCCCCGATGCGTCACCCCCTGGTAGCTTTCATGGCCATGGGGCGCCTTTTCGATATAGACCGACACGCTGGCGAGACCGTCACTATACACCCAGTGTTCAACTTCCGGCTTATGGGCCGACATCCGGCGCCGTCCGTGGTCCGTCAGGGTAAAGCCCTCCGGCACGTGGATCACCTTCCATTTCGTGTCCGCCACATCGTTGCCCGGTTCCTCCACGGAGACATCGTCCGGCTCAAGTTGCCATGAATAGTCGGCGCCACTGAGATCGGGCAACAGTTCCTGATCGCTGATTCGTTTGGGAAACGACACCGACGTAAACATCATCTGTTCAACCGGCTCGCCTTTGGGGCCGGTCAACTCGGAACGCAGCAACAATTGGGTATCGGTATGGATGCACAGACGGCGACCGTAGCGATAGGCGTCGTGCGGTCTGAGTTCAACCATACGGCAGGCCAGGCCGGCAACACGATCCTCTTTACCGATACTGAAGTCATAATACTGCCCGATCGAGGGAAGACTGCCGGAAAAACTGGTAGGAAACGGGGAGCGTGGACGGCTCCGGTTCACCAGCACAGACTCGCGGTCCCCGAGGATACAGGTAACCACCTGGTTATCCCTCAGGATTTCACGCTTGGGACCGGTCAGTGACATCAGGCGTTCACGTTCACCCTCACTGCCGGCGGCGTGGATAATCTGCATGGCCTCCAGCTGGCCGCCGTGCTGGTACACAAAGGTACCGGAATAGTTCAGCGTGCGAGAGGCCATGGTCATGCGTTCAAGCCAGCCGCGTGCATTCAAATCAGCCCTTGCCGTTGTAATACCGGCAAGGGCTGTTACAAAAACTGCCAGGAAAGCGACTGGCGTCCGATTCATCGCTGACGGGTGTCAGACACGACGCGGGCGTAGGGCATGACCCCCAACACACCACGACTGGCTGCGTACTCGCTATGGTTGACCAGGTAGCCCGACAGGCGCTTTTCCACCTGCGGTTCAATACGATCCCAGCGTTGTTCGCTGACCTGTGTGACCGGCGGCGCCGTGTCGGTGATCGCAATCATGGGAGCCCCGGCTCCACCACCCTGGCGCCCGCTGGTCACAGCCAGTACGGCAACCAGCGCCACCGAAGCCGCAACGGCAAGACCGGCCAGCGGTTTCCACCAGTTCTGCGTTGGCGCCTGCGACACCGCGGCCGGTGCATCATCCGCCAGCGCATGCTGCACGCGTCGGGCAATGCCCATACCCGCTGAAGCACCGGCGCCGCGCATCACTTCACCAATCAACTGGTAGCGTCCGAGACACTCGCGAAGCGCGGTATCGCGCTGCAACCGCCCCAGCAACAGCGGGCGTTCCAGTTCGTTCAGCTCGTCATCGGCCAGTGCCGATAACTGCTCGCGGATTTCATCATTCATCATTCATCACCTGTTTCTGCATCGCTCAACAGCGGGCGGATGCGGGTATCGATCGCATCGCGCGCCCTGAAAATTCGGGATCGAACCGTACCAATGGGGCAGTCCATGGCAGAGGCTATCTCCTCATAACTCAGCCCATCCAGCTCACGCAGTACAATCGCCGTACGCAACTCTTCCGGCAAATCATCGATGGCTGACTGAATCGTGCTGGCCAGTTCACTCTGTAATGCCATGCGTTCCGGCGTGGCGTACTCCTTGAGACCCGAGCCTGACTCGAATTGTTCCGCATCCTGGGCATCAATATCGTCTTTTGGCGGGCGGCGATTCGAGGCCACCAGGTGGTTCTTCGCCGTATTGATGGCGATACGGTAGAGCCAGGTATAAAAGGCGCTGTCACCACGAAAATTCGGCAGCGCGCGGTAAGCCTTGATGAAAGCCTCCTGCGATACATCGAGGACTTCGCTCGAATCACGGATATAACGGCTGATTACATTGGCAAGCTTGTGCTCGTATTTCCGCACCAGGATGTCAAACGCCGCTTTTTCGCCGTTCTGCACCCGCCTGACCAGTTCCTGGTCGAGATTTTTATCGCCCATCCGGGCTAACCTCTCTGTTTCCCGGATAGCATGCATAGCTGCTGTAGACCCGGGAAAGCCGCAAGAGTTCGCCTGAAACCCGTATTTAGGATAAAATAGCTGTACAAAGCGCTTTAATCTGAATGAGTTAAACGGGCTAACCATACCCGATTACGGCACAGGCGGCCACCAGCCATGCATACCCAGCACCAGTATGATGTCCTCATTATCGGCAGCGGCGCTGCCGGTCTCACGCTGGCCCTGCGCCTGCCCACCCGGGCGCGGGTCGCCGTGCTGTCCAAGGGCCCGGTGCAGGAAGGGAATACCTGGTACGCCCAGGGCGGTATCTCGGCCGTACTCGACCAGGGCGACTCGATCGAGTCACACGTCGCCGACACCATGGACGCTGGCGCCGGCCTGTGTGACCCGCAAGCGGTACGCTTCACCGTGGAGAACGGCCCGGAAGCCGTGCAATGGCTGGTTGACCTGGGCGTTGCCTTTACCCGCGAGCACACCAACCCGGAAAACGGCTTTCACCTGACCCGTGAAGGCGGCCACCAGCACCGCCGCATCATCCACGCCGCCGACGCCACCGGCAAGGCAGTCGAGAAAAGTCTGATCAGTGAAGTGCGCGCCCGCGACAATATTGACCTGTTCGAGCAGCACATTGCCGTTGACCTGATCACCTCGGACCGTATCGGCCAGCCGGCCAATCGCTGCCTTGGCGCCTATGTACTGGATCGCCGCAGTGGCCGCGTCGAGGTGTTCCGGGCAAAATCCGTGGCGCTGGCCACCGGCGGCGCCAGCAAGGTATACCTGTACACCAGCAACCCGGATACCTCCACGGGCGATGGCATCGCCATGGCCTGGCGCGCCGGCTGCCGGGTGACCAACATGGAATTCAACCAGTTCCACCCGACCTGCCTGTACCACCCGCAGGCCAAGTCGTTTCTGATTACCGAGGCGGTACGCGGCGAAGGCGGGAAACTGCTGCTGCCCGATGGCAAACCCTTTATGCAGCGTTTCGATACGCGCTGCGAACTGGCGCCGCGCGATATCGTCGCACGCGCCATCGATCATGAAATGAAGCGTCTGGGTATCGACCATGTGCTGCTGGATATCTCGCACAAACCGGCCGACTTCATCCACGAACACTTCCCCACCGTGCAACAACGCTGCCTGGAACTGGGTATCGACATCACCCGTGAACCAATACCCGTCGTGCCTGCCGCCCACTACACCTGTGGGGGCATTCCCACCGACCTGAAGGGACACAGCGACGTCGAGAACCTGTACGTGGTAGGCGAATCTGCCTGCACCGGTCTGCACGGCGCCAACCGCATGGCCAGTAATTCATTACTGGAATGCCTGGTGTTCGCCACGGCCGCCGCCGCAGACATCGAGGCAAAACTGGCGACACTGTCCATGCCGCCGGAACTGCCGGAGTGGGATGAATCGAAAGTCACCGACTCCGACGAGGAAGTCGTTGTCAGCCACAACTGGGATGAACTGCGCCGTTTCATGTGGGACTACGTCGGCATCGTCCGCACCGACAAGCGCCTGGAACGCGCCCTGCGCCGCGTTGCCACACTACAACTGGAAATCGAGGAATACTACGGCAACTTCCGCGTGACCAACGACCTGCTGGAACTGCGCAACCTGGTGCAGGTCGCCGAACTCATCATCCGCTCCGCACAGCGGCGCAAGGAAAGCCGCGGCCTGCACTATACGCTGGATTACCCGAAGCCCGACGACCGGCAGCCACCACGCGACACCATCCTGGTCCCGCAACAGACCCACCGGGAACCCGGCCACAATGTCGCCGTGGGTAAAATCGAACAACTCCAGATCGCCCCACGGCATTAAGGGGAAAGATACTTAATTTCTCCCTCGTATTTTCAGTTCCGGAAAACCGGGGTCGAAAACCGGGGTCAGAACACAAATTTTCCTAATATTAGCAATAATTG
>JALWRY010000176.1 GCA_027080445.1 Thiohalobacter sp.
AGAGTGAATCGGAGATTCCACGATGATATTGAAACTGACCATCGATGATCAAACCTACAACATCGACGTGCCGGAACAGATGATGAAGGAAGCGGAGGAATTCTACGCCAAAATGGATGCCGATATGGACAAGGGATGGCAGATGAGCCGTTTCTGGGTTGAGAAACCCGATCTGTATCAGCGTTGCCAGATTGTCGCTGACCGGGTATTGGGCGCCTTCCATACCGAAAATAAAAAAATGCTGAATCTGATGTCGGGTTACATCCTCAGCCGGGTACCGGGTGTGGATGAAGTGATCGTCGATACAACCGGTGATATTACCCTGACAGAGATTGTCGCCTGAACCTGGTTCGGGGTACCCATACTCTATCCGTCGGTTATTTGACGCCGCTTCCAGGAATTCCTCCAGTTTTACCCTTATACTGCCGTTAACACCGAGAAGGGGCATACGCGTTGGCTCGCGGAGCAGTGAGGGCAGTTACAGCATGGATGAAGTTTCGAAGGGTAAACAGCACGATGGCGATGGCGAATTCTATGCCCGGCTGCTGCGCGCCTATTTCGACAGCACCAACGATGCCATTTTTGTCCTGTGTAACGAACTCAAGTTTCTCAGCTGCAATCGCCGTATGGAAAGCTGGCTGGGGATCGCCGAAGACGAACTGACGCGTCACAACTGTCGTATTCCGATTACCAACCTGGTGGGCAATACTGATACGGCGGCATGCTTCGAGCGCGCTGCGCGCGATGTGCTTGGAGGCGAGTCGCAGCGTTTCGAGTGCCTGCTCGAACCGGATGATGCCACGCCGCGCTGGGTCGAGATCAATATGACCCGCGTTGATGTCGAGGCCGGTGACATGGTTATCGCCGTGGCCCGCGATATTACCGAACGCCGTGCACAGATGGCGAGGATACTGCACCAGTCGACACACGACAGCCTGACCGGCCTGCCGAACCGGACCTCATTGCAGGCCTTCCTGGAAGCGCAGGGTGGCGAAGGACATACCCTTGCTGTACTGGCTATTGATGTGCCGCGCTTTCGCGATGTCAATGAAGCGTTGGGCCACCAGCTTGCCGATGAAGTCCTGAAAACCATTACCGCCGGCCTGAAAGATATTGTCCGCCAGTATCGTGATACCCGGGTATTCCGCCTGGCCGGCGACCAGTTCGTGATTGTATCGAAGGACGTGGCGGCAAGGTGCTGGAAAGAGATCACTGAGTCGGTACAACACTGGCTGATCACGCCCATGGAGCAATCCGGCATCGAACTGACGCTGGGTTCGAAAATCGGCGTCTCACTCTATCCTTCTCATGTCAGTCATCCCGGTGAACTGGTGCGGGCTGCCGAGGCCGCGCTGCATGCGGCCAAGCAACAGGCGACCACCGGCGTCAAGATGTATTACCCGGAACTGCTGGCCTCGGGTGGTGAAAGACTGGCATTACTTAATGACCTGCGTCAGGCCATCGAGAACGAATCGCTGGCTGTGCACCTGCAGCCCATTGCGCCATTGCACGGACAGGGGCTGATGCGTCTGGAAGCCCTGGCGCGCTGGCGTCACCCGGAACGGGGCATGGTATCTCCGGAACACTTTATTGCACTGGCCGAGACCAACGGGCTGATCCTTTCGCTGACCTGGCTGGTGATAAAATCTGCACTCGAACAGGCGGCGCCGCTGATACGCAATGCCCGTATCGAATCGGTTTCCATCAACCTGTCTCCCTACTGTCTTCTGGATGCCGGGTTTACCGTGAAATTTGCCGAAATGATTGCCCGGCACGGTATTGAACCTTCCTCTGTCATGCTCGAGATCACCGAAAGTATCGCCATGTCGGAGCGTATGCAGAAGTATACGGTCATGTCACTTCGCGAACTTGGGGTGGAATTGTCGATTGACGACTTTGGTACAGGGCATTCGTCCTTGTCCAAACTGCGCCAGTTGCCCGTGACCGAGTTGAAGATCGACCGTTCATTCGTCACGAATATGCTGAATGATGAAAACGACGAGGCCATCGTTATCGCCACCATTCAGCTGGCTCACAGCCTGGGACTGGATGTTGTTGCAGAAGGTATCGAGGATGCGGATGTGTTGCAGCGGCTCGGTGAACTGGGTTGTGACTATGCCCAGGGCCGTTATCTTTGCGACGCGTTGTCACTCGATGACTTGCAGGACTGGCTGGACAACAAGCATACACCGGGCCGCGTGGCCTAGTCGAGCTCAGGCAAACACGACCCATGTCGTGGCGATATACTTGACACCTTTCTGCAAGGTGACGCCACGGTGTTCGTGGGTCCAGAAAGGCGGGAACAACACCAGCTTGCCCTGTTCGGGTTTGATTTTGATATCCTGGAACAGAAACTCGGTTTCGCCACCGGGGCCTTCCACATCATTGAGGTACCACACGGCCACCAGCTGGCGCTGGCTGAAGTCGTGGCTGCCGCCATCGATATGCCAGTGATAGTGTTCACCGGGCAGGGTGCGCTGGATCGCGTAGCCCATATCCTTGAAGGGTCCCTTGAAATAGGGGTAGCTTTCGCGGAACTCCAGGATGGCCTGACCCATGGAACGGAACAGCGCCTGGTCGATGTCTTTCCAGTGTGGTTTGCCGCTGACAACCAGATCCGTGGATTTCTTGATGCTGCGGTCTTTCTCCGCCAGCTGGCCAATGCGCCCTTCATATTGCTCATCGCAATGCGCCTCGAAACGTTCAATCGCTGCCTGACACAGTTTCGGCGTAAGTGCACCGTGCTTTTCGAAAATGAAGGTGTCGGGCCGTACTTCAACGATGGTTCGAAGAGGGGTTGCCAGTCGGGTTTGCGCCATGCCTGAAGGTTCCTAAAGGGTTTTCTGTTCGATGAGTGTTTCCATGTCTGTCCAGGCCTTTCTGACACGACCTTCGTGGAGTTGCATGAGTTCGTCTGCGACCTGCAGCCAGTGCTGCCGGCCGGCTTTCACCTGGCGTTGTAATTCGCTCGGGTCGTCGCATTTTACCCAATATTCGTAGGCCTGTAACAGGGCCGGGTAGAGCTGTTTGCGCATGCCGGACAGGTTGCCGAAGTAAAAATGCAGTGATGCGGCGCGATCCTGTTCCAGCAGGGTGGGGAGAGTGGACAGGGCGTCGGCAAGATGGTCGCGTACGGCGCGCGCCATCAGTTCCAGGCGCGAACGCGGCAGGTTGCCAAGCATGTCTTCCCAGCTTTCCCCGAGCAGCTTGCCGGCCTCGATTTCGCCGATCTCGTGCAGTATCAGCGAATCGGTTTCGTTCAGGGTCATGGCGTTCAGTGCACCATCGAGGTCGGTGTCAAAATCGTAGTGGCCAAGCGCGCGCGCCATGGCGTTGTCCGGACGGTTCCAGCGCCATTCCTCGTAGCGTTCCCAGAGCATGCGGCGCAGGGATTCCTGGCGGATGAACATCTTTCCATTCAGTGACATTGCCGGTGGCGCCGTCAGGTCCCGTGCATATTCTTCTGTGGTGATATAGACAGGGTTGCCATTACGGTTGAGTGTGTGTGCCAGTCGCGCCAGCATGAACAGGGGTTTGGCCTTGTTGCCATAGCCCGCGCTGTACACCAGGCGGTCGGCGTGTAATGCATGGTTGATGGCATCAACATCGAAGGCATCGAACGACTGCCCGTCAATGACGACCGGATGAAAGTCTTCGTTTTCCAGGGCCTCCCAGAAATCCTCGCGGGTGCTCAGCCAGTCACCGACCTCGTCACTGGAAATACTGGCGCCGTAGGGCAGATGGTTTTCCCAGCGGTAGTATTCGCGCATCTTCAGCAGGTAAACGCACAGGGTATAGTCACTGGCAAAGCGTGCATCCGCAATATGACAGTTGTGCTGGATGGCGGACTGCACGGCTTGCAGGCGCGGGGACAAGGGTGTTTGCCAGGCTTGCATGGGCGGGTAAATACCTGAGTAAACTACTATGGTTTTTGATGCTAGCATGATGTAATCTGATGCGCCAGTAAGATAGTGGAGTACTTTAAGTGCGTATTCGAAGTCGTTGGAAAAACAAGGGAAGAGTGCGAACCCTGGAAGAGAATGCCGGGGCCCTGGCTTTTATCGAATGGCGGATTGCCGGCCAGACACTGCTCAATCTCGAGAATGAAGGTTTTCAGACGGATACTCAGCTTCAGCGTCTTGACGTGTTGCAGGAACTCTGTGCATTCCTGATCCATGTGACCGACCGGCTGGTCCATGGCGACCTGGATGAAACGCAGCGGCAGACATTTATTGTCCAGCTGGCGCTGAAGATGGCGGACACCTACCACGACAACCGGGTTGACGTGGAAGGTCGCGGGCAGGATTTCCGGCCGGGTTTCATCGACGCCCTCAACCGGCGACTGGCCGATTATGCCGAGTGCAGTTTCGAGGAGGGTGAACCGGGTTACCAGTTCAAACGTTACCTGGGCGAGTGCGTGACCGGTGTCATGGGAGACAGGGATCGCAAGTGGATCAGCGACCAGGTGATGGAAATCGAAATTCCGGAGATGTTAAAAACCCTGAAAAAAGGGCTGAAAGACCTGTTCGAAAGTGGTAACGCTGAAGCCGCGCCGGCGCCACAGATCGGCGAGGGAGAATAAGCATAAAAGGTATGGCGTTGAACGGCATCGAAGTTCGGACTCCCCTGACCGAGGAAGAATGGACGCGTTATTACGACCTGCGCTGGCGCATCCTGCGCCAGCCCTGGCAACAGACCGGTCCGGATCGTGATCCGACCGATGACATGGCTATCCACCGCATGGTTTGTAGCGCAGACGGTGACGTGCTGGCCGTCGGTCGCCTGCATCGCGTCGATGCCGATACCGGCCAGATCCGCTTTATGGCGGTCGCTGAGGGCCGGCAGCGGCAGGGCCACGGCAGCCGGCTGCTTGTGGCCCTGGAGCAGGCTGCTCGCGAATTACCCGTACGCACGCTGATTTTGCAGGCCCGGGAAGCGGCGGTTCCGTTTTATCAGCATCACGGCTACCGGCAGGTCGAGAAAACCTTCCTCCTGTTTGGCGAGATCCAGCATTACCTGATGCAGAAAGACCTGCCAACCTGAATACAGGGTAACGCTGATATGTCGTCATACCGGCGCATGCCGGTGTCCATGTCATTGAAACCACTGGATTACCCGTTTCACCTGTTCTTCACGTCGCCTTCCGGACGTTCGACATGCAAGCGCTTTTGTCCACTTTCTGGTAGCATTCGGGGCTGCGCTGGGGGCGCACAGATTGGGGGGTAAGTGGTATGTATAACCAGTTTTACGGGTTTTCCGAACGCCCGTTTTCCTTGTTGCCGGATCCGGATTTCCTTTTTCTCAGCGACAAGCATCGCGCGGCGCTTGATACGCTGGAACTGGCGATTTTCAATCATTCCGGTTTCTGTGTCATCAGCGGCGCCATCGGCGCGGGCAAGACCACACTGATTCGTGAGCTGCTCAACCGGCTCAATGACGATGTCCAGGTCGGGCTGGTTTCCAACACACATCCCTCCTTTGGCGAATTGATGCAGTGGATTATGGCGGCCTATGGTTTACCCGCCGACACAGCCGATCCGCTCGAATTGCACCAGCGTTTTATCGACTACGTCATCCAGCGTTATGCCGAGGGCAAGCACACCCTGCTGATTATCGACGAGGCGCAGAATCTGTCGATGGGGGCGCTGGAAGAGCTGCGTATGCTGTCCAATGTAAACTCCGAAAAAGACCTGGTGCTGCAGATCATCATGACCGGGCAGAAAGAGCTGAGAGAAAAGCTGCGCAGGCCCGAGCTGACCCAGTTCGCACAGCGCATCAGTATTGATTATTACCTGGGCGGATTGACACCTGACGAGACCGGGCTGTATGTCCAGCACCGCGTGACCCATGCCGGCGGCGCTGCCGACCTGTTTACCCGCGAGGCCTGTCGACAGGTATTTGAATACAGTCAGGGCATCCCGCGCGTGATTAACCGGCTCTGCGACCTCAGTCTGGTTTATGGTTATGCACGGCAGAATGAACGGATTGATGCCGATGTGGTGAAAGCCGTTGCACAGGAACAGCACCTTGGCGCCACGCTGGATGCGGCGCGTCAACGCGCCACAGCGCCGGCCTCGACTGTAGAGCCGGTTGTCGCAGCTATGGCGCTGGACAAAGCGAATGACAGTGCGGCTGAAGTGCTTATCGACAAGATTGACAGCATACTGGCTACAGGCGCCGCGCAGGCAGACAGGGTTGTGGTGGAAGCTGCAACCGCTACTGCTGCCGGGAAAGATGAGGCGATGCCCGCCGTGGACGAGGAGGTGGCCGATGTGCCCGTGCAGGAAACAGTTGCCCGGACAGCGCCTGAACCCAAAAGTGATGAGATCCACCCCGGGCTAAGGCCAAAGATTGCACGCGAGGACAGTACAACGGAAAAATCCGCCTTACATACGCTGGTCGTCAATGCCGAGAAATCCGCCAGTGTTCGGAGTGAACGCGGGGCCATGTGGTTGCTCCTTAGTGTTGCCGCCATGGTTGTTCTCACGGCCTGGATGAGTCGTGATGTATGGCTACCGGTCGTGGAGGATGTCGTTGCAGTGCAAGCAGTAGCGCCACCGGAACCGGCCGCACCGGCCAGGAAAGCCGCGCGTCTGGTCAGACAGCAGGTAGCTGGAAAAGCGAAGCAGCAACAGGTGCTGCAGGAACAGGCCCGGCGTGAGGAAGCGGCGCGTCTGGTCAGGCAACAGGCGGCTGAAAAAGCAAAACAGCAACAGGCGCTACGGGAACAGGCCCGGCGTGAAGAGGCGGCGCGTCTGGTCAGGCAACAGGCGGCTGTAAAAGCAAAACAGCAACAGGCGCTACGGGAACAGGCCCGGCGTGAGGAAGCGGCGCGTCTGGTCAGGCAACAGGCGGCTGAAAAAGCAAAACAGCAACAGGCGCTACGGGAACAGGCCCGGCGTGAAGAGG
>JALWRY010000177.1 GCA_027080445.1 Thiohalobacter sp.
AGCATCGCCAGTAATCCGACCAGAAACGCAAATTTTTTCATGTCGCTACCTCTTGCCACCCGGGCTGCCAACGTCGTAAAAAACAGTAATTGTACCACTTGTGAAGTGCATTGATCCGCGTCAAGCCCCGGCCAGTGTCTGGCGGTATCCAGGCAAAATACCACCCTTGCACCGTTGACAAACCATTCGGTATGTAATACAAAGTAAACGCTCACTAACAAAAGGAGGCGAGCCATGTCTAGTTACGATCTTGAACTCGATGCACGCGGATTGAACTGCCCCTTACCCATACTCAGGGCAAAGAAAAGCATTCAGAGCCTGTCGGTCGGGCAGGTGCTGCGCATTGTTTCGACTGACCCCGGTTCCGTGAAGGACTTTGAGGCCTTCTGCAAGCAGACCGGTAATGAGTTGGTGGAGAGCGCCCAGGACGGTGGCGAATACGCGTTCAATATCCGCAAGGGTTGATGCCGGTGCGTGGAACCCCGCCGGGCTGTGGCGGGGTTTCCTTGTGCTGGTGGCGTGAGGCAGTATGCAGTATCACGGTACAAAGCAGGAAAGCCGATTGACCAAACGACTCAAGGCATCCGAACGCAAGGCGGCGATACTGGCGGTCGCCAAGGTGTTGTTTTCTGACAAGGGTTACCACGGTGTAGCGGTCGATGAGATCGCGCGCCGGGTAGGCGTCAGTCCGGCCATCCTGTACCGCCACTTTCCTTCCAAGGAAGCGTTGTACGAAGAGGTCCTGAACCAGATTGCCTGCAAGCGCGAGAGCTATGTCGAGGCGGTGGTGCAGAGTGATGGCAGTTTCAGCGAAGTGCTGCGCATGATCACACGGCGTTACGTGGAAAGTGTGTCGCGCGATCCCGACTACCTGCGCATGGAGTTGCAGAGTGCGCTGGAAGGCAGCGATGCCACCCGGCAGTTTTTTGAAAACCGCTGGCGCCCGTTTACCGACTACATCGAAGTGACGATACGGGAATTACAGCCGACCGGCGCTGTACAGCAGACCGATGGCCGGATTGCCGCATTGATGTTCCAGGGGATGCTGCGCGAGGCGCTATACGCCAAGTGTATTTTCCGAACGCCACGTTACCAGGAACTCGAACTCAACGAGTTGACGGACTACCTGGTGACGCTGTTCTTTCGCGCCATCGGTTATGAAGAGCCTAGTCTTCCCTGATCCCGGTGCCCACTTCCAGTTGCTCAAACCAGTCCAGGAAGCGCGCGATGTTATCGCCGCTGAAAATTCGGCCGTGTTGCGGCGCCATGTACTCGATATCGAGTTGTCTCACCCGGTCGATCCATACCTGCTTGGCGCGGTTGGAAGGCATCCAGCGTTGGTGGAAGAGTTCCATTTTGGGAATGTGCTCGTCAAAATCCTTGACGAACATCGGCGCACCGGCATCTTCCAGGGCGGCGCCGATATCACCGCTCATCAATATCCTGGCGGTGGGGTCGTAGACATTGAAGTTGCCCGATGAATGTAAATAGTGTGCGGGTAAAAAGGTCAATTCCGCATTTTCCAGCGTCAGAGTTTGCCCCTCATCCGGAATCGAGTGGTACGTGATGTGGTTCAGGCCAAAGTGACGCAGGAAACTTTCCCATAGCCATGGCGCGTGCAATTTCGCATGGGGCAGGGCCTGGTCCCACAGGCCCAGGGAAGAAAT
>JALWRY010000178.1 GCA_027080445.1 Thiohalobacter sp.
GCGAACAGCCTCCAACGACTCATGACGATGACGGCCTCAACCCTTTCTCCTGGCTCCCTGCGAATATCCTATCCTCAGCGAGCTGTTTCAAGCATAGGATGACAGGGAATAGATGAATCAGAGCTTTCCTAGTAAAAGCTCGCTTCGTTGTCCGGGCGGGTTCTGAAAATTTTTGCCGACCACATATATTGTGCCCGGTCCTCGTCGAGGATCCGCTCGATGGCCTGGTTCTGTCGCAGGCTCTGCTCGGTGAGATCGCCGTGGTTGGCATCCTCCAGCGGCTGGTGAAAATGCAGGGTGAAGCGTCGCCGATCCGGACAGTACCCGGTCATCAGCGGGATCACCGTGGCCTTGCAACTCTTCGCCAGTTTACCCAGTACCGACACGGACGCCTTGGGCACGCCATAGAAAGGCGCGAACACCGGGTTCTTGAACCCGCGGTCTTCATCCGGCAGAAAATACAGCCATTTCCCGCTGCGGACCTGTTTGACGAGGCCCAGCATACTCGCGGAATTGTCGTAGATGATGCCCTGGTAACGGGTACGGAACCTGGAGACGATCCAGTCCAGCACCTCGTTACCCGCATGGGGGCGCACCGCGCAGACCATGCCCTGGGTCATGGTCAGGTACTGCGCCGCGTACTCCAGCGCCAGGGAGTGCGGTGTCAGCAGGATGATGTTGTTACCCTTCGCCACTTCACGTTCGACGATGTCCATGCCCTCGACATCAAATGCACGTCTCAGGTGTTGCGAAGAGCGAAACAGCAACCGGCCGTACCCCAGGAAGGTATGCGCCAGTACCCGGGTGTGCCGGGCCAGCAAATCGTGTCGTTCCTGCTCGGACAGTTCGGGGTAGCACAGGGCAAGATTGGTCAGGGCAATGCGCTGGCGTTTCGGGGCGAACCGCAACAGCCATGGCGCGATCTGGTCACCCAGGCGCGCCCGGATCGCATCCGGGAGCATGGCCAGTGCGCCGATGGGGATAATCGTCGCCCAGGTCAGCCAGTAGCGTGGCAACAGGAGACGATAGCGGAAAGCAGGACGGTGACCGGAAGACATCACTTAAAACCTGACCGGTTCAGGCACAGGCGGCTTTCGACCATCGGCGCTTGGTACAGGTCCACTGCCCGGGCTGCTCGCGTATCCAGCTTTCGAACACGGTATTGAGCCGGCGGGTCAGGTCCAGCACGGCCGACTGGTCAACAGTGTCCGACTCAGACGCTACGGTCAGGGGATCCTGGAACGCCACGTGATAACGGGCATCGCCTTCACGCTGGATATGGATCGGCACGATGGGGCAACCCAGCTTCAGGCTCAGCCAGGCCGGGGTTGTCGCGGTTTGCGCCTGGCGGCCAAAGAATTCCACGGATTCACCTTTATCGACACGCACATCCGATAACAGGCCGATGGATTCGCCCTTGCGCAGGGCCTTCACCAGGCTGCGCATGGCATTGTGCTTACTGATAAAACCACAACCCAGAAAACGCCGCTGCGCCTGCAGCCGGGTCTCGAGTGCGGGGTTGCTCTGCGGGCCATAGACGACGCTCAGCGGGATACCCTGCGAGCTGGTGGCCAGGGCGGCCAGCTCCCAGTTGGCCAGGTGGGACGTGACATAGATGGCCGGTACCTTGCGGGCAAGAATATCGGCGGCCAGCGGCCCGACGGTC
>JALWRY010000179.1 GCA_027080445.1 Thiohalobacter sp.
GCCAGTTGCGGCGTAGTTTCGCACCTGGCGAGTCTCTGCCTGATCCGTCATTGCGAGGAGTGGAGCGACGCGGCAATCTCTAACAGGCTGATTCCATTGTATGAGATTGCCGCGCTGCGCTCGCAATGACGGATTGTGCGGAGGTTTAGTAGGGTAAACAGGATTTCAGGGACGAAATGCTTTACTCCGCACTGGCCGTACTGGCCGGCACCAGTCTGTTTGTTGTTTTTATGCCACTCGATGGTTGGCAGGGCGCCGTGCCGCTGTTGTTTCTGCTGGTGTCCCGGCGGCGGCCGCTGCGGCTTGCCGGACTCTGTGTAGCCGGTTTTCTATGGTGTGGCTGGCACCTCGACCGGACCCTGCAGCAGGCCTTGCCCCGGACCCTGGAAAATCACAGCCTGCAAGTGGAGGGCGTGATCCGGGGTTTGCCCGAAACGCTGCCGGGCGGGCGGGTGCGCTTCCGCTTCGAGATCACCTGCTACTACGATGCTTCCCCGGGGTGCCATACGCTTCCGTTGAAGACGCGTCTGAGCTGGTACCGCAATGCCCCCGAACTGCATACCGGGGAGCGATGGCGGTTATGGGTGCGTTTGAAACGTCCTCATGGTTTTGCCAACCCGGGTGGGTTCGATTACGAGCGCTGGTTACTGGCAGCCGGTATTCGTGCCACCGGTTATGTGCGCGGGAAACGTCACCATCAGCGTCTGGGCCGGCAGTCGGCTCAAGGTGTGCAGGCGCTCAGGGGCCGGATCAGCCGGCAAATCAGTGCGACGCTGGGGAATACGCCGGAAGCTGCGCTGTTACGAGCACTCGGTGTCGGTGATCGCAGCCGCATGACGCCCGCCCAGTGGCAGGTACTGCGAACAACCGGCACCAGTCACCTGCTGGCGATCTCCGGTCTGCATGTCGGGCTGGTGGCGGGCCTGGTGTTTCTGCTGGCGGGATGGTTATGGCGCCGGGTCGGTTTGTGCGCGGTCTGGCCAGCGCGTCATGCGGCGGCACTGGTCAGCATCTTGGCAGCCTTTGGCTATGCGTTGTTGTCCGGTTACCAGGTGCCGGCGCAACGCGCCCTGATCATGATCAGTGTATTCATGTTGTCCGGTTTTGCCCCACAACGGCCTTCACCCTGGCTGAGCTGGGCGCTGGCCCTGTTGCTGGTGCTGCTGGTCAATCCTTTGTCTGTGTTAACCCCCGGCTTCTGGCTGTCGTTTGGTGCTGTTGCATCCATTCTTTACCTGAGCGTTGGTTACCAGGGGCATGTGTCGAAGTGGCGACGTCTGTTCCGCGTGCAGCTGGTCCTGCCGGTAGCGTTGTTGCCACTGGGCTGGATCTGGTTTCAGCAGCTTTCCGTGGTGGCCCCGCTGGCCAACTTGTTGGCAATCCCGTGGGTCAGTTTCCTGGTGGTGCCGCCACTGCTTGTCGGGCTGGTCTGTTTGTCGCTGTGGCCGGCGGCGTCCGCTGGCCTGCTGGCACTTGCCGCCGCTTCGGTGCATTTACTCTGGATTGTACTGGCATGGTTTGGCGCTGGAACGGGAAACCTGCTGCACCTGCCGGCGTTTACGGCAACAGGCATGTTGCTGGTGATCGCAGGGATGCTCTGCCTGCTGGCGCCGGCCACACTCCCGCTTCGCCTGGCGGGCCTGCTGTTACTGACGCCCGTTGTACTGGAGCCGTCACCGCGTCCGGCGCAGGGCGATGTCTGGCTGACGGTGCTGGATGTCGGTCAGGGATTGTCCGCGGTCATCCAGACACGCCGGCGCCTGCTGGTGTTCGATACCGGGCCGGCATTTCGCAGCGGTTTCAATGCCGGTGACGCCGTGGTGACGCCGTACCTGCGCTGGCTGGGCTACGGGTTCATCGACCGCCTGATACTGAGTCATGCGGATAATGACCACGCCGGTGGCGTCATCGGCGTGCGTGCCGGGTTCCCCATCGCTTCGGTGATCAGTGGAGAGCCGCAGGCGTTGAAGTTTTCACCGGTCAATCCCTGTCGCAAGGGCCAGCACTGGGTATGGGATAAGGTGCGGTTTGAAATACTGTCGCCGGGGGATGATACGCGTGCAAGCGGCAATAATGCCTCGTGTGTCCTGCGTGTCGTCGCCCGCGACGGGCGTTCGCTACTGTTGCCGGGGGATATTGAGCGTGCAGTGGAGCACCGGCTGTTACGCCAGTCCCCGGACAAGCTGGCCGCCAGTGTGTTGCTGGCGCCGCATCACGGCAGCCTGACTTCCTCAAGCCCCGGATTTGTCGCTGCGGTCAGGGCGCAGCTGGTGATTTTCCCCACTGGTTACCTGAACCGTTTCGGCTTCCCGAAGCACCGGGTCAGCCAGCGTTACCGGGCGGCTGGCGCTACTGTCCTGAATACGGCGGAAGAGGGTGCTATCCAGGTCAGGCTCGAACAGGGGCGTCCGCTCGCTATCAGTCGTTATCGCCAGGTGCGGCGCTTTGGCGCCGTGAGGACATCCTTATCGGGGCCATAAAATACCGGCCAGCCCGGGGCATTCGTATTTCCCTCTGATTCCAGTATTATGCATTTCGCTGAGTTAGCAGAACTCCACTCTTCCCGAAATGGAAAAGGATAGCAAACGTGTTTGAACTGGTTACCGCCGGCGGCTGGATGATGGCGCCCATTATTGCCTGCTCGATCATTGCTTTTGCAATTATTGTAGAGCGCCTGTGGACACTGCGGATCAGGCGTGTCATTCCCTCGAAACTGGCCGCCCAGGTGTGGGAGTGGGCCAAGGACAAACAGCTCGATGTCGAACGTATGCAGACGCTGCGCGCCAGTTCGCCGCTGGGGCGCATACTTGCTGCGGGGCTGGCCAACCGCAATGCCAGCCGTGAAGTCATGAAAGAGGCCATCGAGGATACCGGTCGTTACGTCGTCCACGAACTGGAACGCTACATTAATACGCTCGGTACCATTGCCGCCATTTCGCCGCTACTGGGCCTGCTGGGTACGGTGATTGGCATGATCAAGGTGTTCTCCGCGATTACCACGCAGGGTGTTGGCAACCCGGCTGCGCTGGCCGGTGGTATTTCCGTTGCACTGATCACCACGGCGGCCGGGATGGCGGTTGCCATTCCAAGCCTCATGGCGTACCGCTATTTCCGCGGCAAGATCGCCTTGCTGGTGATTCGCATGGAGCAACAGGCGCTGCGCATGATCGAGGTATTACACGGTCAGCGTCCCCAGGGCAGTAGCATGGGAGACCCGTCGTGAGACTGCGGGAAACGCCCAAGGACGAACCGGAAGTCAACCTGACGCCACTGATCGATGTGGTCTTTATCCTGTTGATCTTTTTCATGGTGTCCACCACCTTCCAGCACGAGTCGGAAATCAAAATCGATCTCCCGGAGGCCAGTGCGGACAAGGTCGACAAGCAGGAGAAGGTGCTGGAGATCCTGATCGATGCCGACGGGCATTTCTACATCGGTGGTGAGCAGGTGGTCAACACGGAACTGGTCACCCTGAAAGGGGCTATACGCAAGGTTCTCGGTGACAGGAAGACAATGCCCGTGGTGATCCGGGCGGATCGTATGTCGCCCTATGAAGCGGTTATTCGCGCGATGGATGCCACCTCACAGCTGGGCCTGGAGCAAATGTCGCTGGCTACCAATCAGCCGGAACATGGCGGGAAATGATCCGGCCGGTGTAACGGCTACCGGGATTTACCAACGCCTGCTGGGATACGCCCGGCCGCACTGGCGTATTTTCACCGGCGCGGTACTGGCCATGGTGCTGGTGGCGGCGACCGAAACCGGGTTTGCCGCGCTGATGAAACCCATGCTCGATGGTAACTTTATCGAGCGCGATCCAACGACGATCCGGCTGGTGCCGATTGCCCTGGTATTACTGTTTCTGTTTCGCGGCCTGGCGAGTTTTGCTTCGCGCTACGGTATGGCGCTGATCGGCCGGCGTGTGATCTGCCAGTTGCGTACCGAGCTGTTCCACAAGTTCCTGCACCTGCCTGTCAGCTACTATGACAGCAACACCGCCGGTCGATTATTGTCGCGCCTGACGTTCGACGTGGAGCAGGTGGCGGAAGCCAGTACCAATGCGGTGACCATCCTGGTGCGCGACAGTCTCTCCCTGATTTTTCTGCTCGCCTACATGTTCTGGATCAGTGGCTGGCTGACGTTGCTGTTCCTGGTTATCGGTCCGGTACTGGTCGTGTTGATTCGCTATGTCAGCCGGCGTTTCCGGCGTATCAGCCGGCGTATCCAGGATTCGATGGGCGAGTTGACCCAGTTCAGCGACGAGGCCATTCACGGGCAACGGCTGATCAAGGCGTTCAACGCGGAGCACTGGCAGGAAAATCGTTTTCACCAGGTCAACGAACGCAACCGCAAGTTGCACCTCCGGCTGGCGGCGGTAGCGGGCGCCAGCACGCCGGTGATCCAGTTTCTTTCCGCCTGCATCCTGGCGCTGGTGGTGTACCTGACCACACTGGAGTCAGTAAGCAGTGAGATCAGCGTGGGCAGTTTTGTCTCCTTCATTGCCGCCATGATGTTACTGATGCAACCCATGAAGCGCCTGACCAACATCAACGCCTCGGTCCAGCGCGGGGTGGCAGCGGCGCGCAGCATTTTCGGTGTACTGGATGAGGGCAACGAAGATAAAGGTGGCAAGCTGGAAGTGTCCCGCGTGCAGGGCGCCATTGAATTCCGCGATGTTTCGTTTGCCTACGATCCGCACAAGGGTAATGTACTCGACAGGCTTTCGTTCACGATCGAGTCGGGGCAGACGGTGGCGCTGGTGGGACGCTCCGGCAGTGGTAAATCCACCATGGCACAGTTACTGGTGCGGTTCCATGATCCGGACAATGGCGGCATTTTACTGGACGGTCACGATTTAAGGGATTATCGACTGGACGACCTGCGCCGTCAGATCGGGATGGTCGGGCAGGACGTTACGTTGTTTAACGACAGTATCCGTAACAATATCGCCTTCGGCAGCCTTGCTGATTCGAAGGAAGCGGATATTGTCGCTGCGGCACAGGCCGCGCACGCGATGGAATTCATTGCTGACATGCCGCAGGGGCTGGATACGCGGATTGGTGATCGCGGCATGTTGTTATCAGGCGGCCAGCGGCAGCGCCTGGCGATTGCACGGACGGTATTGAAAAATGCACCCGTGCTGGTCCTGGACGAGGCGACTTCGGCGCTCGATAGTGAATCCGAACGGCTGGTTCAGGATGCGCTGGAGCAACTGATGCGCCACAGCACTTCACTTATTATCGCCCACCGGCTGTCGACTGTGGAACACGCTGACCGTATCCTGGTGCTGGAGCGGGGCGCTATTGTCGAAAGCGGAACGCATACCGAACTGTTGGCGAAGCAGGGGGTGTATGCAGACCTGTATCGTCTGCAGTTCAGCGATACGCGCGCGACATGAAGCGCGTTCGCCTGGAGCGCTGGCTTAACCGCGTCTGGTACACGGATACATCGCCACCCGGGTGGCTGGTGCCGCTTTCCTGGTTGTATGGTCTTGTCATCTACCTGCGGCGGCTGGCGGTACGTGCGGGTTCAAGGCGTGTGGTACACCCCGGTGTTGCGACGATCGTGGTGGGTAATATTACCGTTGGCGGTACCGGTAAAACGCCCCTGGTGATAGCCCTGTCTGACTGCTTGTCGGCGCATGGGTGGCGTACGGGCATTGTGACGCGCGGTTACGGCGGCAAGGCGCGGGACTGGCCCCGTGAGGTGTTTGCCGACAGCCGCGCGCGTGAAAACGGCGATGAAGCCGTGTTGCTTGCACAGTCGACCGGGGCGCCTGTCTATGCCGGGCCGGATCGCCTCGCCGCGGCGCGCGCCCTGCTGGCGAAACATCCTGTCGATGTGCTGATCAGTGATGACGGTTTGCAACACACGCGGCTCGGGCGTGATATTGAAATCGTCGTGCTCGATCCCGAGCGGGGTTTCGGTAACGGCTATTGTTTGCCGGCCGGGCCGTTGCGGGAACCTTTGTCGCGACTGGACAACGTCGATGCCACTGTTGCACCAGGTGAAGCGGGCGAATGTTCACCGGCACAATTCCAGCTTGCGCTCAGGCTGGGTGGCGAATGTTCACCGGCACAATTCCAGCTTGCGCTCAGGCTGGGTGAGGCAAGGCAGGTCATTGATCAGAGTGTGACGCGTGTGTTGGCCGATTTTGCACGGCAGCCATGCCATGCTGTCGCGGGAATTGCGCATCCCGAGCGTTTTTTCCGGGGATTGCGCCGGGCGGGCGTGACGCCCGATACGCGGGTTTTTGCCGACCACCACGATTTTACCGCCGAAGATATCCGCTTTGAGGATGATTTTCCGGTTTTAATGACAGCAAAAGACGCGGTAAAATGCCGGGACTTTGCGGGCGAGAACGTGTGGTTTGTTCCGCTGGAACTGGATGTCGGGCCGGCATTCGGAAAATGGTTATACGAAACCCTGAAACGGAAAACTGATCTTGGATAAAAAGTTGCTCGATATTCTGGCCTGCCCGGTATGCAAGGGACCACTGGTCTATGACAGGAAGAAACAGGAATTGATCTGCAAGGCCGATCGACTCGCTTACCCGATACGGGACGATATCCCCGTGATGCTTGAAGAGGAAGCCCGCGAACTGTCTGTGGAAGAAGACGTATGAACCAGGGCTTCAAGGTCGTGATACCGGCGCGCTACGCCTCGACGCGCCTGCCCGGTAAGCCCTTGCGTGAACTGCTCGGCAAGCCGATGCTGCAACACGTCTGGGAAGCGGTCGGGCAGTGTGGCGCTAACCAGATTGTGATCGCCACCGATGATGAACGCATCGAAACGGCTGCGCGGGCGTTTGGCGCCGAAGTGTGTATGACGGCGAGTACCCATGCCAGCGGCACCGACCGCCTGGGTGAGGTGGTGGCGACACTGGGCTGGGACAAGGAA
>JALWRY010000180.1 GCA_027080445.1 Thiohalobacter sp.
CGGGTGGCCGGCATTCAGCGACCAGGCGCGATACAGCTGTTCGGCGAGAATCACCCGTACCAACGGGTGCGGCAGCGTCAATGGCGACAGTGACCAGTGTTGAGCGGCCGCCTGCAGGCAGTTTTCGGCCAGCCCGTCCGGGCCGCCGACCAGCAGGCTGACATCGCGGCCGTCCTGCATCCAGGCTTTCAACTGCTCCGCCAGCTGCCCGGTGGACCAGCCGCGTCCTTTCACGTCCAGGGCAATGACCTGGCGGTTGGTACCCATGGCCGCCTGCATGCGTTTGCCCTCTTCCTCGATGGCGCGCGACACCGGCTGTGATTTACTGCGCTGTGCCAGGGGGATTTCGGTAAGGTTCAGCCTGCATTCCCGGGGCAGACGGCGGGCATATTCAGAATAGCCGTCACTGACCCAGCCCGGCATGCGTGTGCCGACGGCAATTAGATGAATTTGCATGGAAATATCGTATAACGTAGCGGCAGTGTTGCCAAGGCTGATGAACCGGTGTGCCGAACAAATGCGCTGTGGTTGATCGGTGCAGCGTGATAATTCCCGCACCGGAACAGGGTAACCCGGCCTTGCCGCTTGTTATAATGGGTGCCAGACTCCTGTAGTGTATCGCGACTCCTTGATTCCTTTTAATTATTTTCCAGCGTAGCCGATACCAGGACAGGTTTGGGTGTATTTTCTTTTAACTGGATTTCCCGGTAGGTCGTCGTGCTGAGAATTGTCGTCATGAACACCAAGGGCGGTTGCGGGAAGACGACCGTGGCCACCAACCTTGCCAGCCACTGTGTTTCACAGGGCTACGCAACGGATCTTTTTGACTACGATGCCCAGGGTTCCAGCACCCAGTGGTTAAAAGTGCGTGATCCGGATTTACCCGCGATACGCGGCGTTGCCGTCTATGAACCACCGCCGTCAGGGACAACGCGTTCCTGGCAATTGCGCATTCCCGGGCAGACTCGCTACGTGATCCAGGACACGCCGGCCGGACACGCGGGGTTTGATCTCATTGACCGGGTTAACGAGTCGGATATTATCCTGGTTCCCGTACTGCCCTCGGCGATCGATATACGCTCTACCGCAAATTTCATCCGCGACCTGCTTTTGATCGGTAAAGCCCGCGCGCGAAACAAACCGATTGGCATCATCGCCAACCGGACCCGTGTGCGTACGCGCTCGCTGGAGCTGCTGGAACGCTTTCTTGAAAACCTGGATATCCCCGTCATCGCTCATATCCGCGACACACAAAACTATGTGCGTGCAGCCGGCATGGGCGTCGGTGTCTGTGAACTCACAGACAGTACCGCACAGAAAGATGTGGATACGTGGAAAAATATCCTGAGCTGGATTCAGCAGTATGACAGTGAGGCCGTTACTGCGGCCGAAACCGGCCCCGATAACGAAGCAGCCGGGATGTGCCTGCCAAAACAGGCCAGTTGATGTAGCACTACGTCATTGCACCCCAGGAGTACTTCCTCAGGATGTCTTCGCCATCCTTCAGGGCGCGAGCGAAGCGCGGCAATCTCTTCGGGTCGGGCGCTAACCGCTTGGAGATTGCCACGGCGCTACGCGCCTCGCAATGACATATTAATGAGGGGTACTCTAGCTTGTATGCTGCCCCCCACCTTCCCGCTCACGATTTTCCTC
>JALWRY010000181.1 GCA_027080445.1 Thiohalobacter sp.
TAGTTGGCCTTCGCCCACTGATGCTGGAGTGAGAGAATATCCTCGTTGAGACCGGCAAAGGCCGGGGTGGCGATGGTCAGAAACACCCCGAGCAGGGTCAGACATTTGATATTCATGGTTGCATGCCTCGTTACGTGTCAAGTGGAAGACTGCGAAACACATCGCCGTACAAGCGGTACATCATGTTCGCCATGTGGATAATGGCCTGCTGGTCGTCCGGTTTGTCGATACGATCCATCAGGGATTCAAAAAACTTCATGTGGCTGATATCCAGGGCGCCGTGGGAGCTCAGGTAACTGAATGCCTCCTTCGGGAGCGCCAGTGAAGCCTGGATGGCGGTCGCTGCATGGGTCGCCAGCTGGATCGAGGTGCCTTCGAGCACCAGTACCATGCCGAAAAAACCGACCGGGTTGCCGCGCTGGATGGTGTCCCAGGCATAGGCCACCATCAGTTCGGTTTCGGGGTTGGGTTGACGGAGACGGTATATTTCCGGGTCACCGCCACAGGTAGCGAGATCGTTCAGAATCCAGGCTTCGTGCCCGATTTCTTCTTCAATGTATTCAGCTACGGCGGCGCGCAGCCATTCCTTGTCGGCATCAAGGCGGCTGCCGCAGGCCATCAGCAAGGGTACCGTGTGTCTGACGTGGTGGTAGGCTTCGCCGAGGAAGGCCATGTAGGCTTCAAGCGGGATGTCGCCACGGGCGCCGCGTTCCAGCGCCTCGATTTGCAGAAAGCGGGCGCGTTCTGTTTGTGTTTGTGCCTGCAGGCGGGCATAGAATCCGCTCATGCGCTGTCTTCCATAAGATGTTGCGTGGGTGTGATATAACGCTGCGCAATGGCGTCACGCAGCATCGCGCCAGCCGCTGTGAGTTCGCCGCGTTCGTGACTGAAAGGCGAGGGTGCGGCGATATACCGGTTGATGCGGGCATAGTCGGGCAGCCCGGCATTGATCGCCTCAAGCACTGCTGATAGCCGGGTGGGGGTGTGAACCGTGGTGGCAACGAGCACCGCAACAATGTCACCGGCTTCATCACCGAACACGGCCGCCTGGGCAATGTCCGGGTGCGCCAGCAGTTCCGACTCGATCCACTCCGGCGAGATATTGCGGCCATAGCCGGTGATAATCCGGTTACGGTGGCGGCCGGTAACATAGAGATAGCCTTCATCATCGAGATAACCGAGATCGCCGGTATCCAGTTCCTGGGTGTCCTCGAAGTCTTTACCGTTCAGGTAGCCGTCCGCGGTCGTGCCGCTCACGTAGATCCGCTGTTCGGCGTCCACGCGAACCCGGCTGTGCGGCAGCGGTTTACCCACCGAGCCGGGACGGTTGTTTGCCGGAGAATTGACCGCGACGACCGAGCAGGCTTCGGACAGGCCATAACCCTGGAAGACGGGTAATCCCAGTTCGGCCGCAGCATCCAGCAGGCGGGTGCCGGCAGGTGCGCCGCCGACGGCAATAAAACGGAAGCTGTCGGGCAGTTGTTGCTGTTGTCCGAGTGCGACAAGTAATTTAAGCAGGTTCGGGGGGACGATCAGGGTGGTGGGGCGGTAGTGGTTCAATGCGCGGGCAAACCGTGCTGCATCGACGCGGCTTGAACCGTGGATGCCGAGTTCTTCGGCCCCCGGCACAATGATTTCCGCGCCGGCGAGGATCGGTGTATAAACCGAGCCGATGTTTTCCAGCAGTATCGACAAGGGCAGCACCACCAGTGCGCGGTCATCCGCGCAGGCTTCGGAGACTTCGGCAAGCGAGCCGGCCACCTGCTGAATCGCGGGCAAGCCCAGTCGTACACCACGCGGCGTACCGGTTGTGCCCGAGGTGTAGGTCAGCTTGGCGCTTGTGATGTTGTGCGGAACACCACGCTGTCGGTAGAGAAATAACTGGCTGCAGGCCTTGCCGGCGATGTCGATTTCAATTTCGCCACCGATTTCCGCCAGCTCGGCAACCCGTTGTGGGTTGTCGGTAATGATCGTGTCGATCTGCGCATCCCGAATGGTGTGACGCAATTGTGCGGTACTGAAAAAGGTGGGCAGGGGGACGTGGGTGACACCGGTCGCCATGGCGGCAAGATCGGTCACGATCCAGGCGGGGGAGTTTTCCATGTGCACGCCGACTGTCCTGACCCAGTTCAGTGAGGCTGTCATTGCCAGGGTGGCCTGATACAACTGCTTCCAGCTCAGCCGGCCCTGGCCGCTGATGGCTGTCTTCTCCGCCTGGCGCGAAGCGTGGCGTTCAAGCGCGTGGAGAATCGTTTTCATATCACGCCGCAGGCCAGGCGGTTGGTCATGACAGCGCCGGCAGTGTAGGCCTGTTTCAGAATACGGCGTAACGCCGGGTGCGTTTCCACCAGCCGGGAGAAGGCGTGGAAACCGAGCTGGATGTCGCCGCTGAAGACAGCGGGATTATGCCGGTAATACGAGCCCCAGTCCTGTGCCAGTTTGTCCGGCAGGCATTCGGCGCGGGCATCGGCGAGCCGGGTCAATGGCAGTCCCATGCGCGAGAAGGCATTCTTCAGGCGTGGCACGGCGGTAAACACCACGCGGGAGAATCCGGCGCCGGCCAGCAGGGCCGTCACCGCGCCGATCAGCCAGCGCGCCTGGCCGGCGTCGGCCGGTGCCAGATTGCCCACTTCAACAACCTGGTGACGCGGAACGCCCAGCTGCGTTTCGATGGGTTGATCAAGGTAGTGTTCCGAGAACAGCGCCTGTTCACCCGCCTGACGGATACCGGCAATGGCGGCATAGCTGCCATCCGGCCGGGTGATGCACAGCAGTGTCGGATAGAAGCGCTCCAGCCTGGCGCCATAGGCCTGTTCGAAGATACGCTGGACAAATGCCTCGGCGTCGGCCCGTTGCGGGTTGTCGCGATCGACCAGCGTCAGTTCCAGGGGCATGGCCTCAGCCTCCGACTGTATCGATTGTGGTACGGATTCATCAGGAATTACAATAAGTTGTTCAGGTGATGCAGCCATTCCGGCTTCCCCCTTGCGGTTGACTTGCCAACAAGGATAGTGAGCTAAACTTAAGAGAACCTTATGGATAGCTGTCTGGAACCAATGCCAGGGTGCAGTGTCGCAGTGGAAACAGGGGCGGCGTGAGGGTTACCTCACTATGTGATCGGAGGACGGCATGAAAAGACACTTTTTTGCTCGCAAGGGCTTTCCCCCACGGATCCTCCTGATGATGCTGTTTCTGTTAGTGATCTTCCCGGTTTATACAGCCTATAGCGCCGATCCCGGCGGTTCGGCCATCACGATCAAACTGGGCGACTACCGCTTTTCACCGGACAGCATCCAGGTTGTTGCCGGTGTTCCGGTTCGGCTGGTGTTGGTGAATACCGATCGTATTACCCCGCATAACTTTACATTGAAGAACCGTACGGGCGCACTGGACGTGGATGTGGATGTTTCCGCCGGTAAAACCCGCGAGGTCGAATTCATTCCCCGGGTGCCGGGCACCTACAGCTTTTTTTGTAACAGGAAGTTACCCTTCATGAAAAGCCATCGTGATCGCGGTATGCACGGTACGTTTGAAGTCGTTCCGGCAGAGTAGGCACCCGTAATGCGCGTCATGCTGGTCTCGGCCAACCGCGAACAAATCCCGGATCCTATTTTTCCGCTGGGGATGGCCTATATTGCAGCGACAGTCCGCCAGCGCGGATATACGCTGCATATCGTCGATCTGTGTTTTGAATCACAGCCGCTGGATGCCTTGTGGCGTCACATCAAATCGTTCCAGCCGGATGTCATCGGGCTTTCCCTGCGTAATGTGGATAATGCCGCCTACCCGCTAACCGTGGACTACCTCGGGGGGCACCGCGAGCTTATTGAAACGATACGTGCGGTAAGTGACGCTGTTGTCGTGCTCGGTGGGTCGGGATTCTCGATTCTTCCCGAGGCGTACATGGAAGCCCTGGGTGGTGACTGGGGGATCCGCGGTGAAGGTGAACAGGCGTTCGTGCAGTTGCTGGATGCCCTGGAGCAGCGATATGACCCGGGTGCTATCGCTTCCGTGGTTTCCGCGCCGGGCAGACCGGTATACGCGCAGGATGTCACCATACAGCCACACCCCGTTGTACAGCGCTGGGACACCGGTTTGCGCCCGGCGCGTGACCTGTTCGATTATCCCCGTTACATCCGCCGCGGCGGCATGGGCAATATCCAGACCAAACGGGGTTGCGTGTTCAAGTGCAACTACTGCACCTATCCGCTGCTGGAAGGCAACCGTTTTCGCAGCCGCAGTGCCGAAGATGTGGTGGATGAACTCGAAAGCCTGATGAGCGACTACGGGCCACACCCGGTATTTTTTGTCGATTCCATTCTCAACTTCCCGCGTGGACACGTTGAGGCGATCTGTGAGGAGATTCTCAAACGTCATCTCAAGGTCCGCTGGAGTTGTTATGCCACACCGGTCAAACTCGACCGTAACCAGGCGCAGTTGATGGCGCGCGCCGGCTGTGACGGTATCGAGCTGGGCACGGATGCCGTGGATGACGACCAACTGAAACGGCTGGGTAAATCCTTCAATGCCGGCATTGCCGAGCGCGCCAACCGTTTCTGTATGGAAGCAGGGCTCAAGGTCTGTCAGACCCTGATTTTTGGCGCGCCGGGTGAGACACCGCAGAGTATTCGCGCAAGCTGTGAGGCGTTAAAACGCATGCGGCCGACCGCGGTGGTGGCGATGACCGGTGTCCGCCTGTACCCGGGCACACCGCTGACGGAATCCCTGATCGAACAGGGGAGTATCCGTCGTAGTGATGTCGGTCTGTTGCCCACCTTTTACATTGACCCGGCTGTCGAGGATTTTTTACCGGGCTACCTGCAACAGCAGGCGCTGGAGGCCGGTAACTGGGTATTGCCGGGGCTTGCCGCCCCCATCCTGCCACACAACCAGCGTTTGTTACGTCGCCTGGGTATTTCAGGGCCATTGTGGCGCCTGTTGCATAAACCCTGGATGAAAATCCTGAACCGCTCCCGGTTCCGTCAGCCGAGTACCAGCTGGGGTGTCCCTAACGCGAAGCGCAAAGTGGTGTGAGCCTGCACCGGTGATGTCCGGGCATCAGGCATCCTTGTCGTCTATGCGTTCGATAATCGGGCAGCCGGCCGCGCTGCCCCGGCACAGGTTCAGGAGTAACTGCAGTTCATTGCCCAGTGTCGTGAGTTCGGCCAGGCGTGCCTGTGTTTCTTTCAGCTTCTGTGCGGTAAGTTGTCTGACCTCGTCCCGTGCATGCTGGGGGTCTTCGCGCATCCTGAGCAGGTCACGAATCTCGGCGAGGCTGAAGTTCATTTTCTGGGCGCGCTGGATGAATCTCAGGCGCGAGATATCGCTATTGTCATACTGGCGGATACCACTTGCCGTACGGGCAATTCTTGGCAGTACACCGCTCTTTTCGTAGTAGCGCAGGGTATCCGCACTCAGGCCGAGCAGTTCAGTGACATCGCCAATCCGGTAGCACGGATGTGTTGTGCTTGTGCTCATAAAATGAACCTCATGCCTGTGGCTTGTTACCCTTCGGGTATAAGCGGAGTTCAAGTTCGGCGCGCAATCTTTTCCTGGAAGGCAGGCCGGTAAACACCAGTTCCCCGTCGATGGCGATGGCCGGGGTCGACAGGACACCGAGGTCGACAGCATGATCCAGTTCCTCCAGAACATTGACCTCTCGCCACTGCAAGGCATCGCCACCCAGCTCGGTAGCGAGCGCGCGCAACTGTGCTCTGGCCTTTCCGCAAAGGCGACAACCGGGGGAGGCAAATACTTCAACGGTGAGAGTCATATTGCATCTTCCATTACTACAACATACTACATGGAGCCAACTCCAGGTCAAATGGTCAGTCTACCGAGGTTTACGGGTAGTATTGACCTGAATCAATTGCATACAGTGAAAAAACTCAGGGTTTGTGCTAGGTTAAGTTAAGGTACT
Organism: Thiohalobacter sp.; assembly: GCA_027080445.1. GTDB lineage: Bacteria > Pseudomonadota > Gammaproteobacteria > DSM-19610 > DSM-19610 > Thiogranum. Next base: position 5,921 of record JALWRY010000181.1, read on the forward strand.
GGTCCAGTCATGAGGCAGTTTGAAACTGGTATGAAATCAGTTTTACAGGTATTACTGAATGTGATGCTGGTCTCGACCCTGCTATCCGCACCGGCTGTTGCCCAGGCGTCTGTGTCCGATATTTCCGCAATACCTTGTCAGCATGGGATGCAAAAACAGCATTCCATGGACAGGTATAGTGCTTCAGTCAGGGGAGTTCACTGCACCTGCCTCGTGGATCACTGTACTTCAATGGATGAAGACGGTTGCCAGCATTCGCCGGCTTCCTCGTACACAGCGCTCCTGGCAGATTTCATCAAATTCCCTTTCGCAGTTCATGATCGCCTGATGACTGTCTTTCGGGATAGTCACACCGGTTTGAGTGTGTCTCCCGAATCACCACCCCCTATCGTATAACACTCCCTTCAAACGGCAGCTTGCCGTTGTGCTCCTGTGGCTTGATTTTTCATGCCACGACGCCATTTTCCAGGATCCCGTGGGATTTTTTAGCAGATTTCCGGGCCTGACGGGTTTAAAAACCTTGACCTGTGCCTAAGGTACAGGTTGTAGATTAGGTTCTGTAGCCATAATGAGTTCAGCAACCAGGGAGATCTACCATGAAACAACGTATCCGCACGGGTTGGTTGCAACACCGGATGGCAAACGAGCGTATGTGTCCAACAGCGGCAACGGGGCGATAAGTGAGATCGATATCTCGGCCTGGAAAGTCACGCGTGTGGTTGAAGGTGCTGGGACAAATCACCCTGCCTGGTGACGAGGGCCATCAAATGGCAATTGTAGAATATGCGGAGAAATCATGTACACACTGACTGTTACCGACCTGGCAAATCGCAGTGGTGCAACGCCCCATGCCGTGCGTTATTACACGCGCATGGGTTTGTTGCGCCCGACACGAAACCCGGATAACGGCTACCGC
>JALWRY010000182.1 GCA_027080445.1 Thiohalobacter sp.
GTGCCAAAGCTTTCCTCGCCGCACAAGGTGGCGCAGCCGGCATCCAGCAGGTTACCGAAGAACTTCCAGCCGGTGGGGGTCTCGAACAGTTCGATACCGAGTTGTTCCGCGACGCGGTCGGCAGCCTGTGAGGTGGGCATCGAGCGGGCGATACCCGCCAGTCCCTGTTTGTAGCCCGGGACAAGGTGGGCGTTGGCGGCCAGTACCGCGAGGCTGTCACTCGGCGTGATGAAGCACTGGTGACCGAGGATCATGTTGCGGTCGCCATCGCCGTCGGATGCGGCGCCAAAATCAGGGCCATTGCCGGCAAACAGGATGTCGACCAGCTGTTTCGCATAGACCAGGTTGGGGTCCGGGTGGCCGCCGCCGAAATCTTCTTTCGGTTCCACATTGATCAGGGCATCGGGCGGAACCCCCAGCCGATGCTCGAAGATTTCCCTTGCATAAGGCCCGGTAACCGCGTGCATGCCGTCAAAGCACAGGCGGAACAGGCCGGAGTTGATCAGGGCATGGATACGATCAAAGTCGAACAGTGTCTGCATCAGTTCGGTGTAGTCACTGACCGGGTCGATCACTTCGATACGCATGTCACCCAGCCGGGTTTCGCCGATCACATCGATGTCGATATCGGTTGTGTCCAGCGTCCGGTACTGTGTGAGGGTCAGGCTTTTGGCATAGATGGCCTCGGTGATTTTTTCCGGCGCCGGGCCGCCATTACCGGTGTTGTACTTGATACCGAAGTCACCGTCGGGTCCGGCCGGGTTATGGCTGGCGGAAAGAATAATGCCGCCGAAAGCCTGGTGCTTGCGGATGACACAGGACGCTGCCGGCGTGGACAGCAGACCACCATGCCCCAGCAGCACCTTGCCGAAACCGTTGGCCGCCGCCATGCGCAGGATGACCTGCACGGCGTGACGGTTATAAAAACGTCCGTCACCGCCTACGACCAGTGTCTTGCCGGCAAAATCTTCCAGGCTGTCGAAGATCGACTGAACAAAGTTTTCAAGATACCCGGCTTGCTGGAAAACCCGGACCTTTTTGCGCAGGCCGGATGTGCCGGGTTTCTGGTCGGGGAAAGCGGTTGTCTGTTTGACGATAACATTCACGTTGTTGTAAACCTTATAGGTGTATGCCGTAGCGCGTTATTGTGTGATTGTCAAATACCCTTATGCATTAAGGATTAAATTACAGGGCCGATAAGTTTCCCTGAAGAAACGACAATAAACCAATGATCGAAGGTTCATTCTACTATGCTAACATGCGGTTATGCGCTATTCAGGTAAACAAATTGTTCATCCCGGCGTGCGTGCACGTGACCTGCCCGCACTCATGGAACTGTACGAGTTGAACTATATCCAGCTGCGTCAGCTGATCCCCGATGTCGGCCTGGTACAGGACAAGGCGGTGTCGCGGGTCAAGGGTGCGCTGGATCTTTACCTGACTGTCCGGGAACGCTGCAAGTACACGACCACCCTGCATCTCAGCTACCGTTTCGATGACGCTGAAAACCCCGTGCTTGCACCGGATATCGTCGTCCGTCTCTACCATGATGCCCAGGTTGCCGAAGTTATTTCCCGCGGCAAGGGGCGTAGCCGCCAGGCCTCGGGTTTTGACCGGTTCCACCCGGACTACCCCATCGAGGCGCGCT
>JALWRY010000183.1 GCA_027080445.1 Thiohalobacter sp.
CGGACTGAAGGCGCCGGCGGCTGCGCTCGACCTGGGGAATTCCGGTACGTCCATGCGCCTGTTATCGGGGTTGCTGGCGGGGCAGGCTTTCGATGTCGAACTGGTCGGCGACCATTCACTGATGAGTCGCCCCATGCGACGCGTGACCGAACCGCTGGCGGAAATGGGCGCAGTGATCGAAACCACGGAGAAGGGTACGGCGCCATTACGCATTCACGGTGGTCAGACATTGAAAGGCATCGATTACCCCATGCCGGTGGCCAGCGCCCAGGTCAAATCCTGTCTGCTGCTGGCCGGCCTGTATGCGCAGGGGCGTACCTGTGTCAGCGAGCCAGCGCCGACACGCGATCATACCGAGCGCATGTTATCGGGTATGGGCTATGTCGTAACACGCGAACCGGGTCGTGCCTGTGTCGAAGGCGGCGGCCACCTGAGGGCAGGCAATATCGATGTGCCGTCCGATATTTCCTCAGCGGCGTTCTTCCTGGTGGGCGCTTCCATCGCGCCCGGTTCGGATCTGTTGATCGAACACGTGGGGATCAACCCGACGCGTACCGGCGTGCTGGAGATCCTGCGCCTGATGGGGGCGGATATTGAAATTCAGAATCCGCGTGATGTCGGTGGTGAACCGGTCGCCGACCTGCGCGTGCGTTATGCGCCGTTAAAAGGTATTGAGATACCGGTTGAACAAGTGCCACTGGCGATTGATGAATTCCCGGCGTTGTTTATCGCTGCCGCCTGCGCGGAAGGCCGCACGGTGCTGACCGGCGCCGAAGAGTTAAGGGTTAAGGAAAGCGATCGCATCCAGGTGATGGCCGATGGTTTACAGGCGCTCGGGGTCGATGCACAACCGACCGCGGACGGTATGATCATCCAGGGTGGCGATATCGGCGGCGGGCAGGTCGACAGCTGTGGCGATCACCGTATCGCCATGTCCTTTGCCATCGCAGCGTTGCGTGCAAAGGGTGAAATTGTTATCGATGATTGCGACAACGTGAATACCTCCTTTCCCGATTTTGTCGGGCTGGCGTCGACCGCCGGACTTTCTCTCCGGGCAGAGGGCTGATCATGCCCACTCAGAAGCATTCATCCATCCCTGTGATCACGGTTGACGGCCCCAGCGGTTCCGGCAAGGGGACCATCAGCCATGCGGTTGCGCGGGAGTTGGGGTTTCATTTCCTCGATAGCGGCGCCCTGTACCGGTTGCTGGCCTACGCGGCGCAGCAGCGCGGCATTGCGCTGGACGACGAAACAGCGCTGGCGGAACTGGCGGGAAAACTGGACATTCGTTTCCCCGCCGATGCCGACACCGATACGGTATTGCTGGACGGAGAGAACGTCGGCGGCGAGATCCGCACCGAGGCCGCCGGCGCCGGCGCGTCAAAAGTGGCGGCACTGCCTGCCGTGCGTGCGGCGCTGTTACAGCGCCAGCGCGACTTCCGCCAGGCGCCCGGCCTGGTCGCCGACGGGCGCGATATGGGCACCGTGGTGTTCCCGGATGCCGAGGCCAAGTTGTTCCTTACCGCAAGTTCACAAGAACGTGCAAGAAGACGCTTCAATCAATTGAAAGAAAAAGGAAAAGAGGCGCCATTCGAGGAGATTCTGGCGGATATCGAGGCGCGCGACGCGCGTGATTCCAGCC
>JALWRY010000184.1 GCA_027080445.1 Thiohalobacter sp.
CGTCATTATTCTATGTACGCCTCACGGGTGTACAGGCGCCACATTAACACCGAGGTTATACACCAGTTCACCACCAAAATAGGCTGCCGTCAGAAGAATACCAACGCCATGCATTCGGATAATATTGGGGCACAAGTTAACTCAGGTGACTGTCTCGGCTGGCGTTTTGCACGTGCACTGGGCGAACGTGCAATGAGCGGGGTCGGGATACGCCTGCATTTGGATGCTGCGGGGTTCTTGTTGTGGGGCAATCGCCGGCTAAATCCTTGCAGCGCAGCGTGGTGTAGACGTCCGTTTGCTGGTGCCTCGGAAAAGTGACCAGGCGCTGTTTATGACTCCGACTGCTGGAACACATTATAGGTATAGCACCTGTGTCCTGCACACAGGTCAGGGGGCAGGTTGAGCCGACATATTTTTCGGGCCCCGGCGACGAAGAGGATCCTGGCGATAAAATTGTGTCAGCTGCAGGTACACATCCGGACAATGCTGGCTGAGGATATCCGGCGCCGTGAAAAAATACTCACTGATCACCGCAAAGTATTCCGCCGGGTTCGTGGCTGCATAGGCATTAATCCGTGTCGGGTACTGATGCGCCACATTCTGCTGCAAGATATCGAACGCAGTGCTCAGCGCCTGCGTCCACTGCTCGATTTCCATATTGGGATGCAGCGGCGGCATCCCGTTGGCGCGTCCATTCAACATATCGAGTTTATGTGCAAACTCATGGATGACGACATTATGACCGGGGTGAAGACCTTCCAGGTCGTGCGCGACATCTTCCCAGGAAAGAATCACGGGGCCCCGCAACCAGGACTCCCCGCTCAGGTCATGCGCCTCACTGGAAACCAGCCCATTCGGGTCGGACGCTTCGTGACTGACTCGGAAAGCACCCGGGTAAACAATGACCTCGACCCAGCCCGTGTAATACTCCAGCCCCAGTTTCAGGACCGGAAGTACGGCCTGTGCGGCAATCGCCACCGCCATCTCGTCTGTCACCTCCAGGCCGCGTACACCTGTAATCGCCTTCTGGTGTAAAAATAACGTCGCCAGTTCACGCAGGTGCGCTTTCTCTACTGAACTCAGATCGTGCAGCAGGCCAGCCTTGTTGACTACCGCCTTCCACAAAGCGTGCTCAATGGGATGACGACTGAGGATGTAGCGAACACGCAGGCCCTCCAGCCAGCTAATGATATTCATGGGGTCATCAACCGGTCGCTTCCAACAGACATCCTGCCTTTTGGCATCGGCTGGCCAGAAAAGGCTGCATAAGTGCCCGAACCGAAATTTTCTATTCCTGCTTGATTCAAATCAATACCTGCATCGGTTAATAGACGCTAAATGGTGCATAATGGTGTATATAGGAATTGCAACACTATGGAACCTCTGATTCATTAGAGCATTCACGTCATTGCGAGCAAAGCGCGGCAATCTCATACAATGGAATCAGCCTGTTAGAGATTGCCACGTCGCTACGCTCCTCGCAATGACGAATGAATCAGAGTTGCCCTACACATAGACAACCCGGGAACATGAAACGTTTAACGGCTGGCCACTGTCTGAAATAACAAATGGAAAATAAGGAGGCATCCGCGAGTGAACACCCTGTTCTGGATACTTTCTGCCGTTGCTGTGGCCTG
>JALWRY010000185.1 GCA_027080445.1 Thiohalobacter sp.
CATGGTGACAGATCATACCGGTTTCCTTCTCTGTACGCAAGGGGAAGGAAACCGGTATGATCTGTCACCATGTCGGGTTTGTTCGGAACATGTATCCTCGCGCTGTTACTGGCGGTATTGCCGTATCCTGCCCTGGCAGAAACCCCACAACAACCACCGGCCTACCTGACCTTCGGATTTTTGCCTATCGTCAGTCCTGAACGCCTGGTAAAACGCTTTGCACCGCTTACCGCCTACCTGTCGCGCGAACTCGGCATCAAAATCCGCATGGAAACCGCACCGGATTTCCTGACCTTTGTCCGGCGTACGCACGACGAGAAACGCTACGATATCCTCTTTACCGCACCCCACCTTTATTACCTGGCGCACAGGGATCACGGCTACCACGCCGTCGCGCGCGTCGATCGCCCGGGTATGCAGGCGGTGATTGTTGCCCCGCGTACGCACGGTATTACAACCGTAGAAGACCTGCGCGGGAAACGGCTGGCCACCACAGACCCGCTGGCCCTGGCCACCGTGCTGGTTCGGGCGCGGCTCAGGGAAGCCGGAATCGACCCGGACAGGGACCTGACACTGATTCCTACACCGAGCCATAACGCCTCGCTACTGTCCACTTACCAGGGCGTTACCGATGCGGCGGCGCTGATATTGCCGTTATTTCGCCGCGCCAGCCCGGACATCCGCAAACCTATGCGTATCGTGGCGAAAACCCGTATGGCGCCGCACATGCCGATTGCTGTGGCGCCCTGGATCGACGCGGCAACTGCCAACCGCATCGAACAGGCGCTGATTACACTGAACCGTTCAACGGAGGGACGCACCCTGCTTTCACATCTTGACTGGCCCGGTTTTGTTCCGGCTCGTGAAGAGGAATACGCGACACTTGGCTGGATAAGCCGGCAACTGAAGGTGCATTGAGCATGCTGGTCTCCCCTGCCCGATCCCTGCGTGTACGGCTCATCGTCGGTGTGGTGCTGATTGAGATCGTCATGCTCTCATTGCTGGTCTGGAGCAATCTTGGCGTCATTCGCAAGGCCCACGCCGACCGTCTGCGTGACAGCGCCAACAGTATCCTCGAACAGATCACCACAACAACCGGCAGCTACCTGGTCGAGGTGGACTATGCGGGGCTGGAAGAGTACCTGCGCAATATTGCCACGCATGATGAATTGACCTACCTGGCCGTGCTTGACCGCAACCGGCACCCGGTTGTGTCGCTGGGCACGTTGCCCGAAAAACGCTGGCCAGAGACAGAATCGGACCCGCTGGCAGTAAAGGATGGCACGCTGGACATGGCAGACGGGATTCTCATCGGCGGGCACCTGATGGGCCAGGTCAGGCTTGGCTTCTCGCTCAGGCGGATGAAACAGGCCATTGAAGCCGCGAAGTTGCGCAGTATTGCCATTGCAGGCACGGAAATCACCCTGACCATTATTCTGACCGTCTTCTTTGGCATCCGGCTCACACGACGTATCGGGCAACTCGCCAGCGCCGCGCAACGGGTCGGCGCCGGCGATTACAGCGTCGAGGTGGAAACGGGAACACCGGACGAAGTCGGCATGACCGCGCAGGCCTTCAACCGGATGGTGGCGGAAATTTCCCGTCGCACGCGCCGCTTGCAGGAAACTCTGG
>JALWRY010000186.1 GCA_027080445.1 Thiohalobacter sp.
CCTGTAACGCTTCGGGCTGTTCGATCAGGCGCTCGATATAATCCGTGACCAGTTGTTCCGGACTGATGAAAACATCAACCGGCAGGGCTTCCTGGCTGAACAGCCTGGGGTATTTCAGATACTCGGGCGCACGCACACGGGCAATCTTGATCGGTGTATGAAACAGCGTGTAGGCCACCTGGCAGGCCACCATGTTGGTTTCATCGCTATTGGTGACAGCAAGCACCATGTCGGCATCCTCGGCGCCCGCCTGGGTGAGGATATCCGGATGCGAGGCATGACCGGTCACCGTGCGTATATCGATGCGATCCTGCAGGTCCATGAGAATGTCGGGCCTGTGGTCGACCACGGTAATATCGTTGGCTTCACTGGCCAGATTCTGGGCGACCGATGACCCCACCTGCCCGGCACCGAGAATAATAATTTTCATAAGCTGGTCAGTCGCCGCCTTTCTTGAAATCGATACCCAGACCGCGCAACTTGCGGTACAGGTGTGTTCGCTCCATCCCGACACGCTTGGCGAGCTTGCCAACACTGCCACCCACTTCCTGCAGCTGGTGTTCGAGATAGACCTTTTCAAACTGCTCACGCGCTTCGCGCAGCGGCAGATTGAGGGGCAGGTCGGCGCCTGTCTCACTGCCGGCGACGGGTGCGCGCTCGTGTTGCAAGGCGCCTTCCACCTCCTCAACCTCGATCACCGGACCCTGCCCGAGAATCAGCAGGCGCTGGACCATGTTCTTCAGTTCACGGATATTACCCGGCCAGCCATAATTGCGCAGCCGGTTCTGGGCGGCGATGGAAAACTCCCGGTAAGGCAGGTTTTCCTGTACGACAAAACGGTCGACGTAGTAATTGAGCAACTCAGGCACATCTTCGCTGTGCTCACGCAGCGGCGGCACTTTCAACGGCACCACGTTCAGATGGTAGTACAGGTCTTCGCGGAAAGCCCCGGCCTTGACCGCTTCCTCCAGATCCGTCGAGGTGGTGGCAATGACACGGATATCGACCGGCACCGGCTCGGTACCACCCATACGCAGGAAGGAATGGGTCTGGAATACGCTCAGTAAACGGGACTGTGTCTGCATATCCATATCGGAAATATTCCCCAGCAACAGGGTCCCGCCATTGGCCTGTTCGAGGCGCCCGTAGACAATGTTGTTGTCTTCCTCGCTGCCGAACAGTTCGGCGGCCGAATGTTCGGGCGACATGGAACCGACGGCCACTTCCACGAAAGGCTGGTCACGCAAGCTGCTGTGGGTATGAATATAACGCGCCACCACTTCCTTGCCGGAACCCGGCTCACCGCTGACCAGCACCCAGGTGGTATGTTGTGCGATACGCTGTGCCTGTTCACGCAGCGACTGCATCACCTCACTCTTGCCGGCCGGTTCGGCGATCGGCAAGGTCTGGCGTTTCAGGCCCTGGTTTTCCTGCTGCAGTTTTTCGGATTCCAGCGCGCGATTGACGACCAGCAGCAGTTTGGCCAGTGAAATCGGCTTTTCGATAAAATCATAGGCGCCCAGCCGGGTAGCCTCGACCGCAGTTTCCACTGTCCCGTGACCGGACATCACCACCACCGGGCAGGGCAAACCACCATTTTCCGACCATTCACGCAACAGCGTGATGCCGTCCACATCATCCATCCAGATATCCAGGAGAATCAGGTCGGGACGACGTTTCCGGCGTGCGTGCCGGGCCTGTTCCCCGCTCTCGGCAACACTCACCTCGAAACCCTCGTCCTCGAGGATCTCCTTTACCAGATTACGGATGTCCGGCTCGTCATCTACTACCAGAATGTGTCCGGAAGACATGTGAGTACCCGTTACTCGCTTGGTTAGGGAAGCCTTTATACGACATTCATGGCGGGGCTGTCGACATCACGATAAAGCGCGCCGGGTTTCGGCATGGAATCGCAACTCGATACAGGCGTGGTGCTGGTCGGTATTTTGTGCGCGTATCTGCCCGTTATGCTCTTCGACGATTTTCTTCACGATGGCCAGCCCAAGCCCCGTACCACGGGTTTTGGTTGTGACATAAGGTTCAAACAGGCGTTCCAGAACCTCGTCGGAAAACCCGCTGCCATTATCGGAAAACGCAATATCGATAAAGCGGTCCCCGCCTGCCAGCATCCATTGCGAATGCACCTTCAGTTCACCATCCTCACGATCACGCACCGCTTCCAGGGCATTCTTGAACAAATTGTGCAACAACTGGCGCATGCGGCCAGCATCCCCGCTGATCATGGGCGCCGGCTCGGCCAGGTCAAGTTGTATGCGCAGGCTTGACCCCCGGTAAAGTTCGGCAATATCGCGCAGCAATTCGTGAAGGTCCAGCGGCTCCAGTTGTAACATGGGTGCGCGGGCATAATCACCGAAAGCATTGACCATATCCTTCAGCGTATCCACTTGCTGGACAATCGTTCGCGTGGCGCGATCCAGCACCTCGGCCTCCTCCGCGTTCATCGACTTGAGGTATTTATGCCGCAGGCGCTCCGCTGACAACTGGATTGGCGTGAGTGGATTCTTGATCTCGTGCGCCAGCCGTCGAGCGACATCGCCCCAGGCCGCATCACGCTGCGCCCGTATCAGGTCGGTCACGTCATCAAACACAATCACTTCGCCACCCGACTGTTCCTCGCTCACCGGTAATGCCGTACTGCGGCACATCAGTACGCGCCGGCCTGTACTGTCAAAGAGCGTTATCTGCTCCTGCCAGTCGAGTTGCCGGGCGGCATGACGCTTCGCCACCAGCGATAACAGGGGTTCGAGAAATTCGTGCTGCGCCTGAACCTCGGCCAGTGACTTGCCAATTTCACGACTGAGGTCGATGCCGAGAATCTGGCAGGCCGCCCCGTTGATGGTACGCAATTCACCCGCGCCATTGATGCTCAGCACGCCCGAAGACAGGCTGCCGAGTACCGTTTCCAGGTAGGCGCGCTGGCGTTCCACTTCCTGTTGACCACGGTGCGCCTGATCACGTGCGCGGGCAAGGCGACGCGTCATATCGTTGAACGATCGCACCAGGAAGCCCAGCTCGTCTTCGCTGGCGACCGGCAGGCGTTTACTGTAGTCCCCCTCGGCCACGGCGCGCGTACCTTCGGCCAGCACCCCGATCGGCTCGACCATCCGGCGTGCCGAGAAGAATGCCGCCCAAACCGCAGATAACAGGCTCAACACCACCACCAGCGACAGCGTCAGGATATAACTGTATTTAAGTGGCTTACGCAGATAGGCCAGTTTACGATAACGTACTATCTGGCTCTCGACATTACTGGCCAGTCGTCCCAGCCGTTCCGGAATCGGGTAGAGCGCCTGCAGGGTCAAGGGTTCGGCCACCCGCTTTGAGGTCTTGACGGGCACCACGGCGCGCACGTGCAAACCATTTTCATCGATAGGGTCGAGACCGACATAGGTGCGTCCCGGGGTCAACGACAGCATGGCCTGGTCTTTGGGACCATGCGGCAGAATATTGGTGCCCTCGACACTGCTGGATGCGACAATACGCCCGTCCATACCGAACACCGTCAACTCGGCCGCACCACTACGCACACGCAGGTCGTACAGGCCGAAGGGCAAAGCCGTTGGCGACATGTCGCCGAGTTCAGAAGCGACTTTCTCGGTAATCCTGAGTAACTCGCCAAGCCGTACGTCGAGCGAACTGCGGCTGAGTTCCAGCGCGTCGTCCAGCGCCTGCTCGATCTTGACGTCAAACCAGGAATCGATGCCCCGCTGCAGGAACTGCAGGGAGAAGTAATACACGACGGCAATCGGCACCACGGCCAGTATCACGAAAGTGATAACCAGCCGCGATGTCAGACGCGCACCGGGGGCGCGCGCGCGATACTGGGACACCAGCCAGTACAGGTTGCTGCTGATCAGGCCAAGCAACACCACCAGCCCGAGCGCATTGAGCAATAACAGCCAGGAATACAACTGGCCAAAACGTTCGGAATTATGCGTGGCGTCACTCATCAGAGACAGGGACACCAGCAGGATGCCGAACAAAACCAGCATCGGCCAGATACCCAGTCGGGAGCGGTTTACGGCAGCAATGGCCATCGATGCCAGTCGCCCTGCAGACTCCATTCTGAACCGAGATAGGCCCACAGGCGGATCGGGGTGGGAAGTGCTTCCACATCAATATCGGCGCGCATGCGTACCCAGTACTTGCGGCCGGGGCGCAACAGGTTTTCATCGATCAACGGAAGATCGTACACGTTACCGATAAAGGCCAGCGCCTCGTCCAGGGTACGAAAACTGTGCTGTGTGCCCGTACTCAGTACCTTGACCAGGTAACTTTCCGTCAGCGCGTGATATTCGAGTTCAAAGCGCTGCACCAGCCTGGCGACGCGTTCATGGAACAGCCACTGGCGTTCACGAATCACCTCAATCTGCAACTCCAGTACCAGTGGTACACCGTTGCGCAAGGCTTCCTGCAGTGTCGTATTCAGGGTAATTTCAACGTGCGCACCGACACGATAGACGCCATTGACCAGCAGTGTACGGGTATCGCGAATCTGTACATCACTGGCCCTGGCCGGGGACAGCAGCAAGCAGCAGGGCAACAGCCACAACAGCACCTGCCAGCGACGGCGTGTCGTGTAGCGGTCGATTGTTGCTGTCATGTGTTCCGTCACGAGGCGCTTGTCGAACCCTTTATCAGGCGTGCGTAATAAAATCCATCCATGCCCTGCTCACCGGGTAACAGCTGGCGTCCCACAGATTGCCGACTACCCCATTCCACATCCAGCGGCAGTTCGCGGGCGTCATTCTGTTGCGCCATGAACGCCTCAACGACACCGGCATTTTCGCTGCGGAACACCGAACAGGTCACGTACAACAGAATACCGCCTGGCGCGAGCAAGGGCCATAGTGCTTTAAGCAGCCGGTGCTGCTGCGCGGGCAACTGTTGCAAATCCGACGCACGGCGCAAGCACTTGATGTCCGGGTGGCGGCGAACCACGCCACTGGCGGAACAGGGCGCATCGAGGAGAATACGGTCGAACGGCTGGCCATCCCACCAGTCATCCGTGGCGCCGGCATCGGCACACACACATGCCGCTTTCAGCGCCAGGCGTTGCAGGTTCTCTTCCACCCGCTCCAGCCGCTGCGCGGTATTGTCCAGCGCCAGCAGCGAGATGTCCGCTTCGCTTTCAGCAATATGCCCGGTCTTGCCGCCCGGCGCCGCACAGGCATCCAGTACGCGCTGTCCCGGCGCCAGCCCCAGTTGCCCGGCCGTCAACTGGGCGGCAGCGTCCTGTACCGAGACATCGCCGCTGCGAAAGCCCGGCAGGCTGTCGACGGCAACGGGTGTTTCCAGCACGATGCCACTGTCCACGCACGAATGGGGTTGCGCGCCGATGCCGGCATCGGCCAGTCGGGCGAGATAAGCCTGACGGGTGGATTTTCGGGCATTGACCCGCAGCACCATGGGAGCGCGCCGGTTACCGCCATCCAGAACCTGCATCCAGTCATCCGGCCAGTCGGCCTGTACCTGCCTGAGCCACCAGTCGGGATACGACCAGCGCGCTGCCGGCACGGCATCGGCCGCCGCCAGTAAGGCCTGCGACTGGCGCAGGGCGCTGCGCAGCACGCCATTCACCAGGCCGGCAGCCCAGCGTTTGCCGGAACGGCGCGCCAGATCCACGGTCTCACTCACCGCCGCGTGGTCCGCAGTGTCCAGTAACAGTACCTGGTACAAACCGACGAGCAGCAGCGCATGCAGGTCGCGGTCCCTGTTTCGCAAAGGCTTTTGCAACAGTCTGCCGAGGACAAATTCCAGCCGCTCACACCAGCGCAGGGTACCGAACACCAGTTCGCGGGCAAAGGCGCGATTACGCGGGTCATCGATACCGGCCAGCGCCGTGGTCAGCGAACCGGAAAGCGAATCACCCTGCTCCAGCACCTGGTACACCAGCGTTGTGGCCAGGGCCCGGGGCTGTTGTACACGGGCGTTCCTGACAGCCATCATCCCCGCACCCGGCACACCGGCGAATGGCCGGTGTGTCTCATTTCAACACCAGGCCATCGACGGAGCGGGCATTGAGGAAATCTGCGGCGCGCATACGTTTTCCGCCCGGTAACTGGATCTCCTGCAGTCGCAGGCAACCCTCACCGCAGGCGACATCGATACCCTCCCGGCCTGATGCCACCACACTACCGGGCTTACCGGCCGGACAGCCTGCGACACTTTGCGCCGCCCAGAGTCGCAGCTTGTCGCCCTGGTAATCGGCCTGCGCCACCGGCCAGGGATTAAAAGCCCTGACCTGGCGCTCCAGTTCATCGGCGCTGCGCTGCCAGTCGATGGCGGCTTCCCGCTTGTCGAGCTTGGACGCGTAGGTAACCCGGGCGTCATCCTGTGCCTGTGGCGTCAGTCGCCGCTCGGCCAGATCGTCAAGGTGCCTTGACAACAGGTCGGCCGCCAGCCGGCTGAGGCGGTCGTGCAAGGACCCCCCGGTTTCATCGGCGCGGATTTCCGTGCGCACCTGCGCCAGTACCGGCCCGGAATCCAGTCCGGCCTCCATTTGCATCAGGCACACGCCGGTTTCCCGGTCACCGGCCAGGATGGCACGCTGAACAGGGGCGGCGCCGCGCCAGCGCGGCAGCAGCGAGGCGTGCAGGTTCACACAACCCAGTGGCGGCATATCCAGCACCGCCTGCGGCAGAATCAGGCCGTAGGCCACGACGACCATCAGGTCCGCCCCGAGTGACGCCAGTGTGGCCTGTGCTTCGGCATCTTTCAGGCTGAGCGGCTGGAAAACCGGGATGTCATGTTC